>JAGTUY010000258.1 GCA_018224455.1 Desulfosarcina sp. | reverse complement strand
GCCAGCTCAGCCAGGCTGATGTGTCCCTCGAACACCGCCTTTCCAGTCACGGCGGCATACAGTCCACAGTCCTCCAAAATCCTCAGATGTTCGATCGAATCCACCCCGCCCCCACCTATGAAATTTGCGGAAGGGAAGTCCCCGGTCAGGGGCTTGTAAAAAAGCGGGTTGGGGCCTTGCATGGTGCCATCACGGCTGATATCGGTTACCGCAATCCATTTCCATCCGACGGAAAGCAATTTCTTGATGAATGTTTTGGCGGGTGTGGCCATTTTTATCTGCCAGCCGCCGACGGCTACCTTCCCGTCGCGGATGTCGACCGCTGCGATGAGTTGGTTTTTGTTGAACATGGACAGGCAGGTTTCAGGGCCATCGGGTTCCAGGAACAGGAAAGTGCCGGTGTTGACCTGGCTTGCGCCTGCCTGCAGGGCGTATTGAATGTCTTTGTAACTCCTGATCCCGCCCCCGAAGTCAATGTGCAGGGAGGTTTTTGAGGCGATTTCTTCGAGTACCGGGAGGTTCCTCGGACTTCCCTCCCGGGCCCCGTCCAGATCGACCAGGTGCAGGTGGGTGAGGCCTGCGTCTTCGATGGCTTTGGCCTGGTCGGCCGGACTCATGCTGTAAGATTTCCGGTTCGAGAAGTTACCCCGCAGGAGACGGACACATTTTCCGTCCATGACGTCTATGGCTGGTATGGCGATCATAAGGCGATAAAGTTTTTCAGAAGGGTCATCCCGGCTTCCCCGCTTTTTTCCGGGTGAAACTGCACTCCGTAAAAGTTTTTGCGTTCCGTGGCGGCCGAAAAGGGGGTGCCGTAATTGCAAAGGGCGATGGCCGAGGGACTTTCTTCCATGTAATAGCTGTGAACAAAATAAAAATAGCTTCCTTCGGGAATGCCCTCAAAAAGGGCCCCCCGGGTCCGGAACACGTCATTCCACCCCATATGGGGTACTTTCAGACCCTTCATGTTCTCCCCGGGGCGAAAGCGCCGGATCTTTTCCGGAAACAGGTTTAGTCCGACGGTATCCCCTTCTTCAGACATACTCGCCATGAGCTGCATCCCGAGGCAAATGCCGAGCACAGGACCGGTAAAGCCCTGTATGGCGTCGGCCATACCGCTGGTTTTCAGTAGTTCCATAGCCGGACGAGCATGGCCCACCCCCGGGAAAATGAGTTTGTCGGCATTGCGGATCTCCTCCGGACTGCTGACCCCTTCGAGGGTAATTCCCAGACGGGCGAAGGCATTTTTTACCGATGCGATATTGCCGGCCTTGTAATGGATGATTTTGATGGTTTTTGGCATTTGGGTGTTGGGTTTTGGCTGTTGGCTTTTGGCTATTGGCTGTTGGGTTTTGGCTGGCTGTTGGCTGGCTTTTGGGTGTTGGCTGTTAGAGGGTTTCTTTGGTTGAGGGCAGTATGCCGGCTGGGTTTCGGGTGACTGCCATACGCAGGGCTTTGGCGAAGGCTTTAAAGGCGGCCTCTATCTTATGATGGTCGTCCCCCCCTTTTGCCCTGATGTGCAGATTGCAGGCTGCGGCCTCTGAAAATGATCTGAAGAAATGCGGGTAGAGGCTGGTGGGCAGCTCTCCGGTATGGTCTGAATTGAACTTCACCTTCCACTTAAAGAAACTGCGTCCCCCGAAATCAATCAACACCTTTGCCCGGCTATCGTCCATCGGCAATTCAAAGCCGTAACGTTCAATGCCTTTTTTGTTCCCCAGTGCCTTGCGAAAGGCCTGGCCCAGGGTGATGGCCGTATCTTCGACGGTATGATGGGCATCAATGTGCAAGTCGCCCGTTGCCTCTATATCCAGGTCGAATAAACCGTGTCGGGCGATTTGTTGCAACATATGGTCGAAAAAGCCGAGGCCGGTGACAATATTCGCCCTTCCGCTGCCATCCAAACCCAGGCGGATGGTAATATCCGTTTCGGCTGTCTGGCGCCGGACCGTTGCCGTTCGCGATGGCAGGGACACGGCATGTGCTGGGTCAGATGGGGGGGCGGCAGTCGTTTTCCGTGCTGGTTTGCCGGCGGCTTCCCCTTCGGAGTCGCCACCGGGTTTTCCAATCTTTTTCCAACCCTCCAGCAATTGCTCGTTCTCATCTTCCGTGCCAACGGTAACGCGCAGGCAACCCAAGCATCCTGGCTCGGTGGTTCGGTTGCGGACCACAACCCCGTGGTCGGAAAGGTGGTTATAAACGGCATTGGCATCGGAGGTTT
This sequence comes from Desulfosarcina sp., assembly GCA_018224455.1. GTDB lineage: Bacteria > Desulfobacterota > Desulfobacteria > Desulfobacterales > Desulfosarcinaceae > Desulfosarcina. The sequence continues at coordinate 1,057 of JAGTUY010000258.1, read as the reverse complement.
TGACCAGAAGGAAGTTGGCGTTTGAGGGATACACCCGCTCCACCATCGGCATGGTTTGAAGGGCTTTTGAAAGTTTGTTTCTTGCCGCAATGGTCTGCCTGATGGAGATCCTGCACTCCGCATAGTTATTCAAGGCTTTTACGGCCAGCTGACAAGCGGGTCCCCCGAGATTATAGGGGGCCCTGGCTTTGTTCAGGATGCTGATAATTTCCGGGGAGGCAAAGGCCACGCCGACACGTGCCCCGGCAAGCCCCCAGGCTTTGGAAAAGGTTTGTAAAACCACCAGGTTGGGGTGCTTTTCCAGATCCGGCAGCAGGCTTTCTTCCGGGCAAAAGTCGATATAAGCCTCATCGACCACAACGATCCCACGGAAGTTTTCCATGATCCGGATCATGACTTCCCTGTCCTGTGTATTGGCTGTCGGGTTGTTGGGGTTGCAGAAAAAAATGATCCGGCAGCTTGGATCCATCGCACGAAATACTGCTTCCTCATTGATCATGAAGTCGCTGTCAAGGGGAACGGAAATGATTCCCAAATCATTGATGCGCGCGCTGACGGCATACATCCCGAAAGTGGGCGGAAATACCATGATGCTGTCGGCACCGGGCCTTGCAAAACACCGCATGATTAAATCGATGGCCTCATCGCTGCCGTTGCCCAGGAAGACCTGCCCCGGACTGACGCCTCTGACTGCAGCCAGACGCTCCTTCAGGATGTCCTGGGCAAACTTGGGGTAGCGGTTGATGCCCTCGGGCAAACCGTTCAGGGCCGCGGGCTGTTCGTTGGCATCAAGGAATATGGCCTCGTCCACGTCCCCGGTAAATTCATCCCGGGCGCTCTGGTAGGGCTTCAGCTTTTTAATGTTCTCCCGGATCAGGGCATTCAGGTCAAAAGTGCCGGGATTCTTTTCTTTCTCTGGTGTGCTGCTGGCGTTCATGGGGGTTTTCGTTTGCTTGGTTAGTTTGCCGGTTTAAGGATTCTTTGGGGTGTATGGGACTATTTGTTGGTAGATTGTTTGGGCCGGGTTTGCGGTTCGTTTTCTTGCGTTTCGAGCCTG
>JAGTUY010000257.1 GCA_018224455.1 Desulfosarcina sp. | reverse complement strand
ATACAAAACCCCACTGGCAATTTATAGCGCCAGCGGGGCTTTTTTATGTATTTTTTCCGCCTTTAACCACGATTGACGGTTTTTGAATGTCAGACGATCATTCGATGTCCACGGAAATCTGCCTGGGCGTTTCCTCCACCGGTTTGGGAATCTCCACCGTGAGCACGCCGTTTTTGAATTTGGCCTTGATCTGCTCCGGCAAGACCATCGCGTGAAGGGTGAAGGAGCGGTGAAAGTTTCCGCAGATGCGTTCCCGGCGATAATAATTGGTCGCACAGTGTTCAGGGTCGCCGGATCGCCCGCCGCTGATGGTCATCATGTTGTCCTTGACTTCCACCACCACATCCTCCTTGTTTACGCCGGGCAGATCGGCAGCGATGACCACCCCCTGATCGGTTTCATAGATATCCACACTGGGCGTCCAGGCGCACAGGGGGACCTCTTCGTTGTCATGCGCATGATGGGGAAACGAGTCATCGAAGAGCTTGTTGATGCGGTCCTGCAAGGTGGCGATGTTTCCCAGCGGATCCCACTTGATAATAGCCATGGTTTGTCCTCCTTATATAATAGGTTAAGTTTATCCCTCTCTGTGCCGTTGTCAACCCCGGCATCGGCTTTTGCAGGCCGGTCTCCCTGTCGGTAAACCGGGTCTTGGCCCGAGGTCTATGGGCCGCGATAACGCTGGCATTCCCCGCCGTTTGCGGCGTGGAATGCCAGCGAACTGGAAATCGATTTTCATCCTTTCGGCGAAGATTCCCCGCGGCTTGCCGCGGGGTGGGTTCAATTGCCCGGAAACAGACAATAGGCTTGCAAAAGCAATCAATTTCTGGTGAAGTTGCCGCACCTTTTAATCGATCTGGAGAACAACCATGAACGACGATTTTGCCAACGAGTCCCCTGAAGAAGAGAGCTTTGCCGACCTGTTCGAATCTTACAGCGCCGGCATGAGTGACAATATCCGGGTAGGCGACAGGATCCGGGGACGAATCATCTCCATCGGCACCAACAGCGTGTTCGTGGATACGGGCACCAAAGCGGACGGGGTGGTGGAAAAGTCCGAACTGCTGGATGAGGATGGCCAGCTGTCACTGGCGGTAGGAGACGAACTGGATCTCTACGTCGTCGCCGCCGAGGAAAGTGAAATCCGCTTGTCCAAGGCCATCTCCGGCATCGGTGGCGCGACCATGCTCAGGGAAGCCTGGGAGCAGCGTATTCCGGTGGAGGGCAAAGTCGTGGCAGCCATCAAGGGTGGATTTCAGGTGGAGGTGATCAAGCAGCGCGCCTTTTGTCCCATCAGCCAGATCGACCTGACCTATGTGGAAGACCCGGAAGTCTACGTGGGACAGACATTTCCATTTATCATCAAACGATTCGAAGAACGGGGCCGCAATATTGTCATCTCGCGGCGAGACATTCTTCAAAAGGAGATGGAAGCCAGCCGCGAGGCGTTCATGGCGCAGTTGGACGAAGAGGCGGTCTTCGAGGGAACGGTGGTCCGCATCATGCCCTTCGGTGCCTTTGTGGCCCTGGCGCCTGGGGTGGAGGGGCTGGTGCATATCAGTGAACTGAGCTGGTCGCGCTTGGACACCCCCGAACAGGCCGTCAAGGTGGGGGATCGACTCCAGGTAAAGCTCCTGGGCATCAAAGAGGGCGACAAGCCGGGAACCAAAAAGATCTCTCTTTCGGTAAAGCAGGCCATGGGTGATCCCTGGACCGATGCCCCGAACCGCGTTCGCGTGGGTGACAAAATGATGGGCAAGGTGACGCGATGTGCCACCTTCGGTGCGTTCGTCGAGCTTTTCCCCGGCATCGAGGGGCTGGTTCACATCAGCGAAATGAGCTACACGCGCCGGGTGATGCGCCCGGAAGAAGTGGTCGTTCCCGGTGACGAGATCATGGTCATGGTCAAGGAATTCGACCTTGACCGCAAGCGAATCTCCCTGAGCATCAAGGATGCCGAAGGCGATCCGTGGGCCGACATCGAAGAAAAATTCAAGCCCGGCAGAACGGTACCGGGGCGAGTGGAAAAAAAGGAGAACTTCGGCATCTTCGTCAACCTGGCGCCCGGCATCACCGGCCTGCTCCCCAAATCCAAGATCAGCGCCTCGGAAAAAGCGGCCCAGATCGATGCCCTCAAGCCCGGGGCCGCCATCACCGTTTCCATCGATACGGTCAATGCCAGGGAACGGAAAATTTCCCTGGGCACCGGCGATGCAGCCGACGATCAGGGATGGCAGGACTTTGCCGGAGGGACGGCTGATACCGACACCATGGGTTCGCTGGGAGACCAGCTGAAAAAAGCCCTGTCTCAACAGAAAAAGGGAGGTTGATCATGGCCCAGAGCGATTTTTATGACCTGATAATCATCGGCGGCGGCCCGGGTGGATTGTCCGCCGCCATATATGCCATGCGCGCCGCGATGAAGACCGTGCTGGTCGAAAAGGGTATTACCGGCGGCCAGGTGACCATGAGCGACGAAGTGGAGAATTACCCGGGCTTCACCCACATCAGCGGGGCCGAGCTCTCCATGAAATTCACCCAGCACGCCCAGTCCTATGAATTGGAAATGATTTCGCAGGAAGTGACGGAACTGGACCCGGGGCTGGACCACCATACGGTGAAGCTGGCCAACGGCGAATCGCTGAGAGCCCATGCGGTGATACTGGCCACCGGGGGCAGCCCCAAAAAGCTCGATGTGCCCGGAGAGCGCGAATTTTATGGCAAGGGCGTTTCCTACTGTGCCACCTGCGACGGATTCTTTTTCAGGGGCAAAACGGTGGTGGTGGTCGGCGGCGGCGACAGCGCCGCGGAAGAGGCCCTTTATCTGGCCAAGCTGTGCAAAAAGGTCTACATCGCCCATCGCCGGGATGAACTGCGGGCCAGCAAGATCCTACAGAAGCGGATTTTCGACGACTGCAACATCGAAATGCTGTGGAACACTGTGGTCACGGATATCAGGGCCGGCAGCGACGGCGTGGAGCGTGTGGAATTGAAGGACACCGTGACGGCGGACACCCGAGAACTGGATGTGGATGGGGCGTTCATCTTCATCGGCTTCAACCCCAACAACCAACTGGTTCCTGCCGGCACCCGCATGAATGCCGATGGCATGGTGGTGACCAACGAGAAGTGTGAAACCAACAGCCCCGGTGTTTATGTCATCGGGGATCTGCGGGAAAAGTTCGCCCGCCAGATTGTCCTCTCGGCGGCGGACGGTTGCACGGCCGCCCTGGCCGCCGCCTATTTTGTGGAGGCCAAAAAATCGGTGCGGGGGGACACCTGTGAGTTGCCTCCGGATGCGGAGGAATTATAATCTCAAATGCGCTCCACCGATGCCGCCGCATCCGACGCCATCTTCTGTGCACGGGGCTCTGGACGTGGGTCTTCTTTTCGATGACGGCCGCTGGCGGGCACGCCTTTGACCGGCCTTCGCCGGCCAATCCCGTCAGGGCGTTGCGCGTCGGAATGCTGGACCACGATGTGGACGGGCTGTGGAGCGGTGAATCCAAGGAAAAAGGGCCGGACCTTGGCGTGGAGGTGATCTTCAACCGCCCGCTGTTCCACCTGCTTGCCGCCATGGCGTATCCCAACGCAGGGGCCAGCCTCAACACGCGGGGCGACACCAGCAAGGTGTATGGGGGCTTCCTGCTCCAGTGGGAGACGCATTCGGCATTCT
>JAGTUY010000256.1 GCA_018224455.1 Desulfosarcina sp. | reverse complement strand
GGATCTGCTGGTCGCCCGAACCGTACATGAGCACCGTTTTGAACGCTTCAGGAAGGTCACGGTAAGCGGTATAGATATCCACGCCGTAAAAGGCGGTGAGATCTTCCATAAACTCTCCAAAGGCAACCGAGCGGCGATGGGCCCAAACGGAGAGCGCTCCTTCCCTTAAGGAGAGTTCGGGGTTGGGGACGACCTGCAGGGGCGAAAAGCGCTTGATCGTGCCCAACCCATCGCAATGCGGGCAGGCGCCGTGGGGAGAATTGAAAGAAAAGCTGGCCGGTGAGAGCTCCGGATAGCTGATGCCACAGCGTTTGCAGGCGGCGTTTTCACTAAAGTGCAGGGCCTCTTTGATCTCCTCCATCCGATTGCCGACAAATGCCACCTCCACCTGTCCTTCAGATCGAGCAATGGCCAGTTCCATCGAATCCGCCAGGCGGTTGCGGATTCCCGGGTTGAGAATCAGCCGGTCGACCAGCACGTCAATGCGCGAGCAAAAGGAGTCTGAAAGATCGACGGCAGCGTCCAATGCATGGATCTTCCCATCGATGCGCACCCGGGCAAACCCATCTTTTCGCAACCGTTTTAACAAGCCCTTGCAGCTGTCCGCCGTCGCTTTCGCGAGCGGTGCGAGAACCATGAGCCGGGAACCTTCGGGCCGTCTCATGACCGCTTCCACCATCTCGTCGATGGTCTGGGCAAGGATGGGCTGGCCGCACTGGTAACAATGGGCGATTCCGGTCCTCGCATAAAGCAGCCGGATAAAATCATAAATTTCGGTTACCGTGCCCACCGTCGAACGGGGGTTGTGGATGGCGGTTTTCTGCTCGATGGCAATGGCCGGAGAGAGGCCCTCGATCAGATCCACATCGGGTTTTTCAAGCCGCTCAAGAAATTGCCGGGCATAGGTGGACAGCGATTCCACGTAGCGTCGCTGGCCCTCGGCATACAGGGTGTCGAAGGCCAAGGTGGATTTGCCGGAGCCGGACAGGCCGGTGATCACCACCAGTTGGTTGCGGGGCAGGTGCAGGCTGATGTTTTTAAGATTGTGCTGCCTGGCCCCTTCAATGGTGATTGCGTTTATGGTCGTCACGGAATCGGTTGGGTTGATGGGTTCAGAAATTGAGCTATCATACTTAGCCGATGCGGGTTTGTAAATTCATTTCCCTTTATCCCGGCATCCAGCACTTTTTCGGCCCACCCGTGGCCCACAATCGGTCATGGGCGCGACCGGCAAAGGATGAACCCTGCATCTATCGGAACCAGCGGTTCAGTCGCATCGCTGATGCTTGATTCGATCTTCTCAAATTTGTAGCGGAATAAAGGTATAAAAAAGATAAACAAAGAAAAAACCAATAAATTGAAGAAAAACAGAGTTTCCAGATTGTTTACACATTGTTGATAACTCCCGATCTGCTTAGAATGCTTATGGAAAAATAACGGGTTTGAAAAACCTTGTATTTCGAGGGTGTTGCTCGGTAAAGACATGATAACTAATAGAAAAAATTATAATAAAAAACCTTTGTGAGCATTGTGTTAGCAATTTGATTAACCGGCCGTCTTCAACATTGACTTGGAACACCCTATTTTGTAAAAAGCTCGCCAGTCGTCAAACTTTGCGACTGCCTTTCTGAAAACCGCAGATAATTAACCAACAGCTTCATATTTTAGACCAGTGACTGGCTGTTTATTCAAAGCTTGCAATCAGTTGTAAATGCTGCTGAAGGGAATTTATTTTTTAAATGGACCAAATATGGACGTCAGTGAAATCTCTGCTTAAGGAAAAACTTCCCGGCCACAGCTACCGAATGTGGATTGACCCCATCGAATTCAGCGAAAATGAAAACGACGCCATGGTGCTGGCTTGCCCCAACCTTTTTTCTAAAAAGCGAATATCCGACAATTTTGGCCAAATGATCGAAGACGCCGTATCCAGCGCGGTGGGCAGGGCCTTCAAGGTCCGCCTGATCGTCGGGCCAAGCCAAGTCCCAGCCTGCAAAGAGATAAAACAGGACCGGCAGATGAAACTGCCGGACATCGATTTGCCGACCAACGGTGGCCGACTGCTCAGAAAAGACTACACATTCGATCAGTTCGTCGTCGGCAGTAACAGCGATTTTGCATACTCCGCCGCTCTGTCACTGGCAGCAAGCAGCCTGGGAAACCAGAATGCCCTTTATTTGCTTTCGAAAACCGGCCTTGGAAAAAGCCACCTCTCCCAGGCCGTGGGGCACCACATCTTCCAGACCTTCCCCAGTGAGCGGGTCTATTATATCACGGCTGAAGACTTCATGAACGAGATGACCGATTCCTATCGCAGCAGCAGTATCCATCGATTCAAGGAGAAGTACCGCCAGAACTGCGATGTCCTGCTGCTGGAGGACGTTCACTTCTTGAGCGGAAAAAGCGGGACACAGGAGGAACTGTCCAATACGCTGGAGTCATTAATGAATGCCAATAAAAAAATCATATACTCCAGCAACTACCTGCCGTCGGACATTCCCAAACTGAATGACAAACTCAAATCGCGGCTCTGCTGCGGCCTGATTTCGAAAATCGACGCTCCTGACTACAAGACCCGTCTTCGAATACTGAAGAAAACGGCTTTAACCAGTGGGTACGACATTCCCGAAGCGGTCCTGCAATATCTGGCATCCGAACTGACCGATGATGTGCGGCAGCTGAAAAGCGGATTTATCGGTGTCGCCGCCAAGGCATCGCTGCTTGGATCGGATGTAGATTTGGCGCTTGCCCGCAGCGTCGTAAAAAACATCGTTACCTCACGAGAGGGTATCACCCTGGATTCTATCAAGCGGCTGGTTGGTAAGTATTACAATGTCAGCATTGCGGACCTCACTTCTCCCTCACGGCGGCAATCCATCGTCCGGCCGCGGCAGGTGGCCATGTACCTCTCCCGGCAGTATACCGACCATTCTCTTCAAACCATCGGCAAGAGTTTCAACCGATATCATGCAACGACCCTGTATGCCCTGAAGGCTGTGGAAAAGGGCGTCAAGGAAAAAGGTCCCTTTCAGAAACACGTCGAGTTTTTGTCCGAGCGGTTGGAAAAAGGAAAGATCTGATTCGATCCGTTGGGATTGTTGAACCCCGGGAAGATATTCCCCGAGTCGATCGCGTAGGCGGGGGGAGCCACGAAAGGTCCTCTGTGGCAACCGGGTGGACGCGGTATTTAATTGGCTTTTATCACCATGCTGCTGGCTGAAACGAGCTCTTCCAACATCTCAAACCGCTCATTCTGATCGTTCTCGATGGCGCAGCGCAGGTTCAGGGCACACCGGTGGCGGCATATCGGATCGGTTTTCCGATATCTGCCGAAGCAGCCCAAGTAATGATCAAACGAGAGTTCCATTTCCTGCTCCGATGGTGTTTGCAAATCCTGTTACTCCAGTAAGTTGAGAAGTTCATCATGGATGAGGCCGTTGGTGCTGACAATTTCATCCTCGTCGACAGCATAGGGGGCACCCGAAAAAACGGTGGTTCGGGCACCGGCCTCTGTCGCCACCAAATACCCGGCGGCCGTATCCCAGGGTTTGAGGTGCTGCTCCCAGAAGCCGTCAAAGCGGCCGTTGGCCACGTAGCATAGATCCAGGGCTGCCGATCCCAGTCGTCGCACCCCCTGGGTGGTTGTCAGGCAGCTGCCGAAACGCCTCATCAAGGGCCGGAAAATGGTCTGGTGATCGTAGGGGAAACCGGTGACCAGCAGGCTGTCGGCAAGTATGGGGGTGTCGGATACGATAATGGGTGAACCGTTGAGTTGGGCGCCCTGGCCCTTGACACCCACGAACAGTTCGCCCAAAAGGGGCGCCAGGACAAATCCGGCCAAGATACGGTCATCGACCGCAAATGCGATGGAGACACAGAACAGGGGCAGGTTGTGGGCAAAATTGGTCGTGCCGTCCAGCGGATCGATGATCCATCGGCCACCGCTACCTGCATGGGTCCCGCTCTCTTCTGCCAGGATGGCGTGGTCGGGAAAGGCCCTGGCAATGGTGTCGATGATGGCCGTTTCGGATCGAATGTCCGCCTCGGTCACCAGATCGATAGCCCCTTTTTTACGGACCGATCGAAGTCCGCCGAAATGCTCCCGGAGAACCTTGCCGCCGTTGCAGGCAGCAGCGATTCCCACTCGTTTGATTCGCTCTATGTCCATAAGAGGCAACACTTACAAATATTTGGTACAGCCTGTCAACTGAATTGTCGGGAATGCGGCATTTTACGCGGTCATTAAATTTAACCATCCGATATATATACAAAGTTCTGTTTTTCTGCCTGTTTAAGCGGTTTTCCCATACAGGTGTTCCACGGCGGCTTCCATCTTTTCCGACAGCGACTTGAGCGTGGATCGGTCTAATGCGCTGACTGCGATGCCATTCAAACGCCGGATCAGACCATCACAGATGTCCGGATCCACCCGGTCCATTTTATTGAGCACCCGGATCGTCGGGATGCCGCACAGGTTGAGTTCGGCAAGGATTGTTTCAACAGAACGGATCTGATCCGGGTGGCGTGGATTGCTGATGTCAATGATGTGCAGCAGCAGATCGGCGTTTTCCAGTTCTTCCAAGGTAGCCCGGAAAGCAGCCACCAGCTCCTTGGGCAGATCCCGGATAAACCCCACCGTATCGGTAATGATCACCTCGATGTCCCTGGGAAACCGCAGGCGCCGACTGGACGGGTCCAGGGTGGCGAACAGCTTGTTTTCGGCCAGGACCCGGCTGTGGGTCAACTGGTTGAGCAGGGTTGATTTTCCCGCATTGGTGTAGCCGATGATGGAGATGACGGGCAGTCCCTTTTTGCTTCGCCGACTTCGCTGCTGGCTGCGGTTTTTCTGAACGGTGGCCACTGCCTGCTCAAGGCGCCGAATGCGGTCTCTGGCCCGTCTCCGGCTGATTTCGAGCCGGGTTTCCCCCGGACCCCGCCCGCCGATGCCGCCCGTCAGCCTGGACAAGGCGGTATCCTTGGTAACCAGTCGGGGAAGGATATATTTCAACTGGGCCAGCTCCACCTGCAGTTTGCCTTCCCGGGTCTGGGCCCGCTGGGCAAAGATATCGAGGATCAATTGTGTACGATCGATCACTTTGATCTCTGTGCGGTCGGCAATGGAGCGAATCTGGGATGGATTGAGTTCCTGGTCGAAGATGATCAATGTCGCGCCCCGGTGAAGCGCCATGATGGACAGTTCGTCCAGTTTGCCGCTTCCCATGAGAAAACGGGGATTGGCTTTTTTCCGTTGCTGCAGCACCGTATCAATAATGCTGATATTGGCAGTACGGGTCAGTTCCTCCAACTCGTCCAGAGAATCGACCGCATCTTTTCGGGGGCCGGTGAAGACGCTTACCAGCAACGCGCGTTCGGACCCCGCCTGGCCGCCGCCGGTGTCAGTCTTTTTTCGGGCCAACTCGGCCTCGAGCGCCTGGATCAGGTTCAAGCAGTCGATTCCCGGCCGGAAGGGCGGGATCGGATCCATGATCTGGTAGGGGCTCGATTCACTTGCACCCGGAAGGATGTGAGCCCAGTGGATCAATGCCGGCGCACCGGATTCGGTCATGGTGACAACTGCCATGAGATCCAGTCGGAGGAGCGCCAGGTCAGTCAGGTCGTCCTGGGTGAGGGGCGTTTCTGTCAGATGCGTGTGGACGCACCGGAGCCCTCGCAGTCGGTCCGGTGCCAACCGGTAATCCTTCAGATCAGGGATAACGATGCGGTCCACTTCTCCCATCAGGGTTTGAACAATTTTTCCGCTGCGGTCGATGAGAAGGCCGATCTGTCGGCTGGTTTCAGCAGAGAGGGCACATAGGTCTCGGCTCAATTCGTGGGAGACGATGGCTTGGGGGGGTACGCGTCGTCGGCTTAGATTTTCCAACCGCTTGATCTGGCTGGCTTTGAGTCCCAACAGGTTGCCGAAGATCTCTTTCATTCAGTGGCCAGGTTTTCGAACCGCGTGTAGGATTTCAAGAAGGTCAGGGAGGCCATGCCGGTGGGACCGTTTCTCTGTTTCGCCAGAATGATTTCGGCCGTGCCCCGGTGGGGGCTGTTCTCGTCCCGGTTGTAGACTTCATCTCTATAGATGAATGCCACCAGGTCAGCGTCCTGCTCCAAGGCGCCGGACTCCCTCAGGTCCGATAATTGGGGACGTTTGTCGCTTCTCTCCTCCAGTTTCCGGTTGAGCTGGGACAGCGCGATGACAGGTATGTTCAGCTCCTTGGCCAGAATTTTCAGCGAACGGGAGATGTCCGATATCTCAAGGTCCCGCCGTTCGGTGTTGGCGCTGCCCCGCATGAGCTGAAGATAATCGATGATGATCATGCCCAGGCCCTTGTCCATTTTCATGCGCATGGATTTGGTCCGAATGGACGTGGTGGAGATATCCGGTGAGTCATCGATGAAGAGGGGGGCTTCGGTGAGCCGACCGGCAGCGCCAGTAATTCGGTTCCAGTCTTCCTTGTTCAAAAAACCACTGCGGATGCGGGAGGAATCAACCCGGGCCTCGGCGCAGAGCATGCGCATGGAGAGCTGCTCTTTTGACATTTCAAGTGAGAAGATGGCCACCGGCACGCCGCCTTCGATGGCTGCATTGCGCGCCATGTTCAGGGCAAAGGCTGTTTTCCCCATGGCCGGGCGGGCGGCGATAATGATCAAATCCGAGTTTTGAAATCCTGAAGTAAGCGCGTCCAGCCCTGAGAAACCGGTGGTGACACCGGTGACCAGCGCCCGGTTGCCCTGCCGCTCCTCCAATGCGTCGATGTTGGATTCGATAATCTTGCTGAGGGGAAAAAAAGCTTGCTTGGTCTTTCCTTCGGCGAGCTCAAAGATGGCGCTCTGGGCAAATTCGACGACACTGTCGACGTTTCCACGGTCTTCGAAACACCGATTGGAGATGGTGTTTGAACGTTCAATGAGACGTCTCAGGATGGCTTTGTCGTGAATGATCCGTGCGTAGTGGTGCGCATTGACTGCCATGGGCACGGCATCCACCAGCCGGGCCAAGTAGGCGGCCCCGCCGATTTTTTCCAATTCGTCCTTTTCCCGAAGCAGGTTGCTCAATGTGACCAGATCTACCGGTTCGCTCTTGGCGTAGAGCGTCTCTATGGCGGCAAAGGTAATCTTGTGGGCAGTTTTGTAAAAATCATCGGCAGACAGGATCTCGAGAATGTCAATGAGTGTGCTGTTGTCGATCAGAATGGCACTGAGAATCGATTCTTCGGCCTCGATGCTTTGGGGTGGAAGTTTATGGAATGCGGGGTCTTTGGGTACCGGATGTTGGGTGTTGGGCATACAATAACACCTGATTTTACAGTGTGTCGGAGGCTTTTAGCTGCAAGCAAAAGATAATCAGGAAATAAATCACAATAACCAAAGACTAAATAACAAATAAATCACCGTAGATTAACTACCGGGAGGATTTTGCCGCCTTGGCCCAAGAACTCCCGGCAATCGGTTATAATCACGCTTGTTCGGGGACGACTTCCACGGTGATTTCCGGCTTGATGCCCTGATATATGCGGATGGGAACCTTGAATGTGCCGATGTTTTTAATTGGTTCATTGAGCAGCACCATCCGTTTTTCCACCTCGACGTCCTGTTTCTTCAGGGCGACAATGATGTCTCGAACGGTTACGGAGCCATAAAGCTTATCCGCTTCGTGGACCTTTGATGCAATGGTCACCATGACGGCCTCAAGACGGTTGGCCATCTCTTGGGCGAACTCTTTTTCTTTGGCAATCTGAAGCTCGAATTTGGCCTTTTCCTGCTCAAGAATCTTGCGTTGCTGGGGGGTAGCCGGAACGGCTTTGTGTTGGGGGAGCAGGTAGTTACGTGCATATCCGTCCGCCACATTGACTTCGCTTCCGATGATGCCCAACGAACTGATGGTTTCCTTCAAAATTACTTTCATGCTAAACCTCCAAAAAAAGGACCGCCTGGATTTTACGCGGGCAGGTCCGGTTCACCCTTATTGGTGTCAATTTTTCTAAAATTGATCCACATGTCAAACAGCCCGATGCAGATGATTACCAGCAAGAATAGTTGTTGCAGAGCGATCATCATGTACAGGACCACCCGAATGACCCGGGGCAATTTCTTTTTTTCAAAGAAAAACGAAACGATGGCGATCCCCTGAATGAAATAGATCGTCAGCAGCACCAGCAGACCGTTGACGCCGATCAGCCGGATACCCGTTACGGGCAGAAACATGATCAGGCCGCAGCCGATGACACCCCATATCAGCGGTTCGGGCGCCCGCCACCGGTTGAGATGGCCGAAGTCCGGAAAAGAAAGGCCCCGGCGCTGCATGATCGGCCGTGCGGCAATTACGTTTGTCCAAGCCACGAACAGCGTAGATGCGGCGGCCAGTGATGGCAGTATCCGCACCAGCACGAATTGAATCTGGTCGAGAGAACCCGAAATGGTGTCAATGGTTTCCTGCGGGATGCCAATACCTTTATACAGGTCAAGGGACAAGGCCAGGTTCGTTGCCACGTAAGCTGAAACCAGGGTATATACTCCCGTGTTGGCGACCATGCTGTAGAGCAGGATACCTGCCAGACCGGCGCCTAACACAACGCCGCAGGCGGCCACGACGGTCATCTCCACGGAGAGCTCTTTTTCGAACATCTCGCTGATGGCAAAACCCAGAAACATGAGCCCTGAAAAAAAGAGGATGTCCATCGTCAAACCACCAAAGACAAGGCCCATCACCGCGATGGCCACCAGTGGGACGATCATGCCGCGGCGTCTGCCCAGTTTAGCCCGGTAAAAAAGAATCGGCAGGGGAATGAACACAGAGAAGAGAAATCCCACCACCGGCATAAAGATCGACACGGAAAAGATGACGAGGGTAGCCATTACGCCGGTAGCGATATCTTTCGATACTTCACTTTGCAATGGCAACAACGCCATCCGCTTCTCCTGGTAATAGGCGTTCATGTCTCGCCGGTCATGCTTGACCGGCTACAGGTCAACGTTTCCAACGTATGGCAGCAGGGCAATGGTCCGTGCGCGCTTGATGGCATGGGTCAGGGCTCGCTGGTGTTTGGCGCAGGCGCCCGAAATTCTCCGAGGGATGATCTTTCCTCGTTCGGTGGTGAAATACTTCAGCGCTCGCGGATCCTTGTAGTCGATGATCAGGCTCTGGTCTGCGCAGAATCGGCAGACTTTGCGCCGGTGGAAAATTCTTCTTTTCTTTCTTCGGGGGCGGGGTTTTGAAACGGCCATGGGTTACTCCTCTTTTTTAGCTTCGATGGGTTCATTGTTCTCGGTTGGTGCTTCAGTTTCAACGGCTTCTTCAGCCTTTTCAGCTGCCGCCTGCGCCGCCGTCGCCGCCTGTTCGGCCGCTGCCGCTTTTTCGGCCAGATCCGCTTTGATCACGTCGAGGTCAGCATTTTCATCCAGCAGGACCGTCATGAACTTCATGACTTTGTCGTCAATTCTGAAAAACCGTTCCATCTCCTGAATCAATGCCCCGTCACCGCAAAAATCCAATCTTACGTAGTGTCCCCGATTTTTTTTCTTGATGTCGTAGGCCAGTTTCTTGGTACCCCAGTCATCCGTTTCGATCAGAAACCCATCGTACTGGGGAATCAGAACGTTTAGACGCTCGAAAATCGGCGTTTCTGCCTCCTTCGAGAGGTCGGGGTCAATAATCACGATCGTTTCGTACCGCTTCATAAAACCTCCTTGTGGCTTCACAGCCCCGGCCCGGGGCCGGAGCAAGGATGAGTGATTCCATTGGAATCAACAAAAAATAATACAAATATCATCAACAGAAAAAAACTGTCAAGGGCTTAGTCCAAATCACACAGCTTCCATCAGTGGTGGTGGGGTTTTGCCTGGCGCCATAAAAAAAGGGGCGGCATTACCGTCCCTTGAAATTATCGCTGGTGTGAGGTACTCCCCATTGTCAAGACAAAAAACAGGTTTTTTTAAGGTGTATTT
>JAGTUY010000255.1 GCA_018224455.1 Desulfosarcina sp. | reverse complement strand
TGAGCACCGCGTCCGAACCGGACTCAAGGCCGATGTGGACCCGATTCAGTCCAGCCTCTCGCATCTGCCTCAGGTGGTCGTCGCTAATGCGGGCGATGGTGTGCGAGCGGGCGTAGGAGGTGATCCGATCGACCCAGGGAAATCGGGATCGAAGGTGGCGCAAGATCCGGATCAGCTGATCGGGCTTGACCACCAGGCTGTTGGCGTCCTGCAGGAAAATAGCACGCATGCCGCCGGCATACCAATTCAGCGCTGCCCCAAAGGCCTGCTGTTCGTGAGCGGCGAGACCCTGCATTCGTTCACTGATATCCTGACGGAGAACCTGCCCGGATCCGTCGGCAAGCCGTTTCAGCGTCTCTACATGCCGGTGGAGCGCATCGATATCGTCGATGACGTGGGCTTCGGGGCGAACGGAAAAGCGAGCCCCCTTGTAAACCGGGCAGAAGGCACAGTGGTTCCAGGGGCAGTTGCGGGTCACCCGGACAAGCAGGCTGCCGGCTTCGCTGGGCGGCCGAATGGGTCCCTGTTCGAACCCGTGGTAACGATCCTCATCATGGGGGCGCTGGGTCATGGTCACCGGTCTCCTGTCAGCATTGGAATGGACATTGAATATACCCACCCTCGTGCAAAAAGTAAAACCCAGAACCGATATACGGATATCGAGGGCGGAAAAACCCCGATAACGAAACCAGAAACCACGGACAAGAGACCAGAGACCCGACAACCAGAAGCCCTTTGACAAGCGTCGATGGCATGCTTTATGGTAGGCTTCCGATAAATACGGATTACCGAAAGTACACAAGAATGCTTAAAAAACTGGGTCTTATCGTATTTTCCCTGATTTTTGTGGGACTCTGTACGGCCAGCGTGCTGTACATGCATCTCATGGCCTGGGCGGATCGCCCGGTGGGAACGGCTGTCCTGGAGAAATTGTTCGCCGTGCCTCCAGGCCAGGGGCTCAAGCAGACTGCCGATGCCCTCCGACACGACGGCCTGGTTTCGGATGCCCTTCGCTTCACGATCCTGGCCAGGCTCGATAAAAAGGACAAACTGCTCAAGGCCGGGGAATACTTTTTCTCCACGGCCATGACGCCCAGGGAAATCCTGGGCCAGATGGTGGAGGGCAGAGTATACCTCTATCGGCTCACCATCCCGGAAGGATACAACCTGGTTCAAATCGCCGCGGCGGTCTCTGCGGCCGGCCTGGAATCGGAAAAAACCTTTCTCGATGCGGCCCGCAATCCGGATTCAACCCGAAGCCTCGGCATCGAGGCCGATACATTAGAAGGGTACCTGTTCCCGGATACCTACTATTTTCCACGGGGGCTGGACAGCGCCACCATCATCGCCACGATGGTCAAACAGTTCAGGGCTGCCTTTAAACCGGCTTGGGAGCAGCAGGCAAAAGAGATGGGAATGACCGTCCACGAGGTCGTCACCCTGGCATCCATCATCGAAAACGAGACCGGCGCACCCGAAGAGCGTCCGCTGATATCCTCGGTTTTTCACAACCGGCTGAAAAAAGGCATGCGCCTGGAGACCGATCCCACCGTAATCTACGGCATCCCCGATTTTGACGGAAATATCAAGCGCCGGCACCTGGAAACCCATACCCCTTACAACACCTACAAGATCAAGGGACTGCCACCCGGTCCCATTGCCAGCCCGGGGGCCCTTGCCATGGAAGCGGTTCTTTTTCCCGCCCAAAGCGATTATCTCTATTTCGTCTCGAAAAAAGACGGCACCCATCAATTCTCCACCACCATCAAAGCGCACAACGCAGCGGTAAAAAAGTACCAGTTGAGGAAAAAGAAACGGTGAAAAGAGAGCCGGAAAAGCTCAGGTCCGGTTTCACGACCGGAGCGGCGGCCGCCGCGGCCGCCAAAGCAGCCCTTCAGCTGCTGTTTAGCGGCCAGGTGCCGGCAGTGGTGGAAATCGACTTCTTGACCGGGGAGACCACGACGATCGCGGTGCATGGGTGCCGGTTGCTGGAATCGAACAAGGCGAGCTGCACGGTGATCAAGGATGCCGGCGATGACCCGGACATCACCCATGGCGCCGAAATCGGCGCCGAAGTGACCCTGGAAAAACGATGGGCTGCGGATCCTGTCCGAATCACCGGCGGTGCGGGGGTCGGGGTGGTGACCAAACCCGGCCTCGAGATTCCACCGGGCCGCGCGGCCATTACGCAAGGACCCGTCACCATGATCACCAACAGCATCAATGCGCTGCTCGACGAGCATCCCACCGATGCCGGCATACACGTTGAGGTATTCGTACCCGATGGGGAGCGGCTGGCCCAAAAAACCCTCAACGCGCGTTTGGGAATCATCGGCGGCCTGTCCATTTTAGGCACCACCGGCATCGTCCGGCCCATGTCCCACGATGCGTATATCGCCACCATCCAAAAATCCATGGATGTGGCCCGGGCCGCCGGATTGACGCATCTGGTGTTGACCACCGGCAGACGCAGCGAACGCTTCGCCCAGAACTGCTGGCCGTCGCTGGCCGACGAGTCTTTCATTCAAATCGGTGATTTCTTCCAGGCGGCCATGACCGCCGCCGCAACACGCGAGTTTTTATCGGCGACCCTGGCCGTCTTTTTCGGCAAAGCGGTTAAGATGGCCCAGAACATCCCCCATACACACGCTGCAAAATCCGAACTGACCCTGGAAGCCCTGGCCCAATGGACGCTGGAGCAGACCGGAAACCCGGAGTTGGCCCGCCGGATTGCCGATGCCAACACCGCCCGGCACGCCTTCGATCCGCTCAGGGCAAAAGCACCGGCAGTAATCGCCCACGTGGCCGAGCAGGCCCGCCACTGCGCGGTGGGATTCTCCACCGGCAAGATTCGCGTCCGCTGCGTCATTTTCGATTACGACGGCACCACAGCGGTTGACACGCAACCGGATTGGGGCTAGGGTGGCGGCGCATTCATGGTTGAGATCAGATACCTGAGGACTGAAGACGAAAAAAGACAACCACCAAAAACCAAATGACAAATCAATCAAAGTCAAAATTGTATACCTTGTGGTCTTGGATATTGTAATTTCAAATTTATTTGAGATTTGTTGCTTGTAATTTGTGATTTGTTAAAATTTATTGTTTCCGATTTATCCGGCTTAGAAAGAATGAAGGATCCTCCAGTGGCCTCACCCGTAACCGTCATCGGCATGGGCGTCTCCCCGGACGACCTGACACGTCGGCAACGATCAATCATCGAGGCCGCCGACATTCTCGTTGGCGGGAAACGTCTTCTCGCGCATTTTGGCCATCTGACCTGCCGGCGGCGGGTGGTCGACAGGGATCTTAACGGACTGGGCGATTTTCTCCATCGAAAGATGCCCGACAATACCATCGTGGTACTCACCTCCGGCGATCCCCTGTTTTATGGCATCGGCGCGTTCCTGGTGCGCCGTCTGGGTGCCGAGCGGGTGCACATCCTGCCCAACGTCTCCACCGTGGCGGCCGGTTTCGCCCGTCTTGGCGAACCCTGGCAGGACGTCTGCGTGGTGAGCCTGCATGGCCGCGACCACACCGGTGAACTGCTGCGGCACCTGGCCGGCGGCGATACGGTGGCTGTTTACACCGACCCGACCCATGGCCCGGCGTGGCTGGCGGGCATCCTGGAGGAAAATGGCTTCTCCGACGTCAGCATGTGCGTTTTGGAGCGGCTGGGCATGCAGGACGAACGGATCGTTCGGATCACGCCGGCGGAAGCGCCAGCCATGACTTTTTCCGATCCCAATCTGGTGGTCCTGAAGCCGGATCCGGTTCGACAGACCCCCCCGGCCCTGTTTCCCGGCATGCCCGACGATCGCTTCGTCCATGAAAAGGGTCTGATCACCAAGGCCGAAGTCCGTGCGGTGAGCCTGTCGCGGCTGCGCCTGTTCGACCGGGCGGTCTTCTGGGACCTGGGCGCCGGCAGCGGTTCGGTCTCCATCGAAGCCGGGCTGACCATCACCCGGGGAGACATCTACACCGTGGAACAGAAAACGTCGCGGATCCGGCATATCCGTGAAAACCGCTCCCGCTTCGGCATCGGCAACATGCAGGTCGTCCAGGCCCGCCTGCCCGCCGGCATGTCCGATCTGCCCGACCCGGATCGGGTGTTCATCGGCGGCGGCGGCAAGGCCCTGAGCGATATTATCCGCATGGCCGCCGACCGCCTGAAGCCGGCAGGCATCATCGTGGTCAACACCGTCCTGATCGACACCCTCACAACGGCCATGCACGCCCTGGAAGGCCTCGGTTTTGACCTGGATGTGGTCCAGATCCAGATAAACCGGGCGACCGCCATGCCCTTTAGCCATCGTCTGGAAGCGGCCAACCCCGTCTGGATCATCACCGGCTGCCGTACTTGACACGCACAAAGAAAGTATCCATCGTGATTCACCAATCCTTTGATAGAGATACAGGCTCATTGAACCCAGTCATCTTCTGCGGCGCCGGCCCCGGCGATCCGGATCTGATCACGGTAAAGGGCCAGCGGGCCCTGGCTGCGGCCGATCTGGTGGTTTATGCCGGCTCCCTGGTGCCCGAGGCCCTGCTCAAATGGACCCGGCCGGATTGCCGCCACCTGAGCAGTGCCGGCCTTCACCTGGATGAAATGATTTCGACCATAGCCGACGCCTGGCTGTCCGGCCAGCAAGTCGTTCGCCTGCACACCGGCGATCCCTCTCTCTACGGGGCCATATTCGAACAGATGGCCAAACTGTCGCAGCGCAACATTCCCTACACGGTGATCCCGGGTGTCACCGCCGCATTTGCCGCCGCTGCGGCCCTGGGCGTCGAATACACCCTGCCCGAGGTGTCACAGACCCTTATTCTCACCCGCCTGGCCGGACGGACGCCGGTGCCGGAAACCGAATCCCTGGCATCCCTTGCCGCCCACCGAACCACCATGGCCATCTACTTGAGCATTTCCATGGTCGACGAGATGACGCGAATTCTCTCAAAGGCCTATGGCTCCGAAGGGGCCTGTGCAGTGGTTTACCGGGCCAGCCAGCCCGATCAGAAAATCCTCTGGACCACTACCGGGGAGTTGGCCGCAACCGTCAAAAAAGAGAAGATCACCCGGACCGCCCTGGTGGTCGTCGGTCGCGTGCTGGATGTAAGCCTGAAGACCCTGGTTCACCACTCCAAGCTATACGACCGCCACTTCGCCCACGGCTACCGTGAGGCTGAGGACCAGCGGTGAAGTCGGCCGTCCTTGAACGCACCGCCGTCTGGGCACTGACACCCAACGGGGTCCAACTGGCCCGGATTATCGCCGACGGGATACCCGGCTGCACCCTGTTTCTATCCCAGAAACTGGAGACGACCATCCCCGGCGCGGTGCGCTTTGCGCGGCTGAAAGATGAGGTGGGCCGGCAGTTCACCGGGTTTTCCCGCCATATCTTCATCATGGCCACGGGCATCGTGGTGCGCAGCATCGCCAGGGGTCTGGCCCACAAGACCACGGACCCGGCCGTGGTGGTCTGCGACGAGGACGGACAGTTTGCCATCAGCCTGGTCTCCGGCCACATCGGCGGAGCCAACGCCCTGGCCCGGAAAGTGGCCCGGACCACCGGCGGACTGCCGGTGATCACCACGGCCACCGACGTCAACCGGGTGCCGGCCATCGACATCATCGCCGCGGAAAACAGTCTGACCATCGAGAATCCCGATGCCATCAAATCAGTCAACATGTCCCTGATCACCGGCAACCCGATCTTCATTTACGACCCCTTGGGGATGGTGGCCCACCGGCTGCCGCATGACCAGGTGATCGCCTCTGCCGTGGATGCATTGGGCCGAAGCGATGCCGGGATTTTCGTGGACCACATGTGCCTTGACCTGCCCCCCCATGTACTGGTATTGCGACCCGGGTCATTGGTGGCCGGTGTGGGATGCAACCGGGGCACCGATGTTGAAGAGATCCGCGATCTGCTGGTGGAAACGTTCGCAACGAACCGTCTGGCCATCTCCAGCCTGCGCACGATAGCCACGGTGGACCTGAAGGCCGACGAGCCCGGGCTGCTGGCCCTGGCCGAATCCCTGAACCTGCCATTAACGGTATTCACCCGTGACCGGCTCAAAGAGGTGGCGCAGGTGCCCACCCCGTCGACCACGGTTGAAAAACACATAGGAGTCAAAAGCGTATGCGAAGCCGCAGCCCTGCTGGCGACACACCGGGGGCGACTGATCGTTCCGAAACAAAAGACGGCCAACGTCACCGTGGCGGTGGCCGCCGACGCCTGTATATCGTCGGCATCGGACCCGGTGGACCGCAGCACCTGAGCCGACGCGCCGCCCGGGTGCTGGAAACCGTCGACGCCGTTGCCGGGTACACCACCTACATCGACCTGATCCGGCCGTTGATCGAAGGCAAGCAGATCGTCAGTACGGCCATGAAAAAAGAGGTCGACCGGGTATCGGCAGCCCTTGACCTGGCCCTGTCCGGCACCGCCTGTGCCGTGATTTCCAGCGGAGACCCGGGAGTTTATGCCATGGCCGGGCTGGTGCTGGAAATGTGTCGGGAACGGGCCATTGCCATCGGCAGTTCCGAAAGTGCAGAGGATCCGGACCGACTGCTTGTCGAGGTGGTTCCCGGTATCCCCGCGCTTTGCTCCGGCGCATCGCTCCTGGGGGCACCGTTGACCCACGATTTTGCCGCCATATCCCTGAGCGATCTGCTCACGCCCTGGGAGACTATCGAAGCCCGGCTGGACGCGGCGGCCGGGGCCGATTTTGTGATTGTGATCTACAACCCGAAAAGCCGGCGCCGGGCCGAGCACTTGGCCCGCGCCCAACAGATCATCCTCGGGCACCGTGACCCGGCCACACCGGTGGGTGTCGTCACCGGCGCCATGCGTGAGAACCAGCGGGTCAGGCTCACCACGCTGGCGGATCTTCACCGGGCCGATGTGGATATGCAGACCACAGTGTTTGTGGGCAATTCGAGCACCTTTAATTATGATGGGTTTATGGTTACGCCGCGGGGTTATACGGGCAAGTATGATATTGGAAACAAATGATGACATTTACTACCGGCTACACCCAGATCTATACAGGGGACGGCAAGGGTAAGACCACGGCGGCCTTGGGGTTGGCCCTGCGGGCCGCCGGCGCAGGTCTGAAGGTCTACATCGCCCAGTTCATCAAATCCGGCGACTACAGCGAAATCAAGGCCCTCTCGCGCCTTGTGGACCACATCACCGTGGAGCAGTTCGGGCTGGGCCGGTTCATCAAGGGAAAGCCGTCGCCGGAAGATCGGGCCGCCGGCCAAAAGGGTCTGGAAGCCATCCGCAGGGCCCTCATTTCGGGCAATTACCAGGTGGTGATCATGGAAGAGGGCAATGTGGCGGCCATGTGCGGACTGTTCCCGGTTGAAGAGATTCTGGCGATTATGACGCAAAAGCCCGGCGATGTGGAACTGGTGATCACCGGCCGGGGAGCGGACCCACGCGTCATCGACAAGGCCGATCTGGTGACGGAAATGAAAGCCGTCAAGCACTATTACCGGGATGGGATAGCAGCCCGGACCGGTATTGAAAAATAATAGCGTTTTAAGTATTGCGTTAAAGGTGAAAAATCGTTGGTACTTCCCGATCCATCAAGAAACCGACTGAACCCCTCCCCAGCCCCCTGCCTCGCCGTGATGGGCACCGGCTCCGACGTGGGCAAGAGCGTCATCGCCGCCGCCCTGTGCCGCATTTTTGCGGACCGGGGGTTGCGGGTGGCGCCCTACAAGTCGCAGAACATGTCCAACAATTCCGGGGTCACCCCGGAGGGGCTGGAGATGGGCCGGGCTCAGATCGTCCAGGCCGAGGCTGCCGGCATCGTCCCCCACGTGGACATGAACCCCATCCTGCTCAAACCCACCAGCGACGTGGGCTCGCAGGTGGTGCTCCTGGGCGAGGCCATCGGCAACCAGACGGCCATGGATTATCACCAGAAGAAGGCATGTCTGGTGCAGACCGCCAAGGCCGCCCTTGACCGTCTGCGATCGACATACGACCTGGTGGTGATGGAAGGCGCAGGCTCCTGTGCCGAAGTGAACCTCATGGCCCACGATATCGTCAATCTTCCCATGGCCGAATACGCCGAAGCCCCGGTAATCCTGGTGGGAGACATCCACCGCGGCGGCATCTTCGCCCAGTTGGTGGGTACCCTGGACTGCCTTCCCCGACACTTCCGCGACCGGGTGGCCGGATTCATCATCAACCGGTTCCGGGGAGATCTGCGGCTCTTCGCGGACGGTGTGCAGTGGATCGAAGCGAGAACCGGGCTGCCGGTTTTCGGCGTGTTGCCCTGGTATGACCACATCCGCATCGACCCCGAAGATTCGGTGGTCATCGAACGCCCCAGAGCAATTGCGGCGAATGCGGATGGAAGACCCGCGGTGGCGGTGATCCGCATCCCCCATATTTCCAACTTCAGCGATTTCGATCCGCTGCGTGGGGTGACGGGCCTGACGGTCCACTTTTTGGAAACGCCCCAGGATCTTACCGCCTTTTCCGCCGTAATCCTGCCGGGATCCAAAAATACCCGCTTCGACCTGGCATGGCTGAAAACCACCGGCTGGACATCCCGCATCGCCGACTTCAACGCCGGCGGCGGCCGTATCACCGGCATCTGCGGGGGCTATCAGATGATGGGAAGCCGGGTCCACGATCCCGACGGCCTGGAAGGCGAACCGGGAGCGACCGCCGGTCTGGGCCTGCTGCCGGTGGAGACCGTGCTCCAGGCACCCAAAACCACGACCCTCAGCCGGTTTTCCTGGGGCGGAATGGAAGGGACCGGTTATGAGATCCATATGGGCCAGACCCGGCTACACGGAGGAAAGCCCCTGCTGGTGGTCCATGAAAGAAACGGCGAGGCCGTCAGTGACGCCGACGGGTGCAAGGTTGACCATGGGCGGACCATCGGCACCTACATGCACGGCCTGTTCGACACCCCGGCAATGATCACCCAGTGGCTGAATGCGGCGGGGATTGCCGGCATCGACGTGCCGGCCGTCGGCGGCCTGGAAGCCAAAATGCAGCAGTATGCCCTGTTGGCCGATCATGTCCGCTGCCATGTTGATGTGGAACGGATTGGTGCGCTGGTGAAGATCAAAAACAAACCGACAAATCACAATCACCAAAAATCAAATGACAAATAAATCACAATCACCAATTCCAAAACTCCAAACTGGAAAAAATGACAACCAACTGTTGGTGATTGCCCTTATTTGAGATTTGGAAATTGTAATTTGGAATTTATTTGAGATTTGTCATTTGAGGTTTGATGTTTCCGGGCTTTGCGGGTTAGGTCTCATTTAAAACAAGAACCATATCGATAAAGATTCCCTAAAAAGGGTGTTAATAAGAAGTGTATAATTTCTATTAATAACAGTTTCTTGTGCATGTAAAAACCCCCATAAGGAAGTAGGCTGCAACCAAACAGGCTACTTCCCAAAGGAGCTTTTCGCATGCACTGCAAAGATATCAAGGCTCAGATTCGTAAGCAACTGAAAACTCAATCTCACAACTGGCATCGTCTCACCAGAAAGGAAAAAAGGCAATTGTTCGTAAGGTATTGGAGCAAGTTATTGACAATCCATTCAATCTGCTGAAAAAGCGCGAAGGCCTGGAGTACGCGAGAGTCAGGGGGCAATGGCAAGGGCGCGGAACACAGCGCAGCGTTCATCTTGACCCTTGACATTGCCAAGACTGGAGGCTACACCGAAACCCATCTGGGATGCGCCTCCAATTAGAAAAGTTTTTTTGAACCTATGCGACAACTATGTTGACAGACAGCGTGCTCGGATAAGCGTTCGCCGCGAGCGGGCCGTATCCTTATGGTCTGCCGCAAATTTAGGATCTCAATAAGGAGCTTAACCACCATGGAGTTGACCGACATCTTATCCAGGGAAAAATGGGAACAATTCGAAGAAGAGGTATTCAATCGGTTCCACATCAATTGCACCGTGTATGACGATTCAGGGCAAGGGGTCACCGGGAAACCGCACTGGTGCAATCGATTGTGCCCGCAAATCAAGGCCAACAAAGAGTCGCTGGCGGCCATATGTGCGACCGGTAATCAACACTTCATGGCCCAGGCCAAGCAAAGCCACAAAGCCGTTATTGACGAATGTGACGCCGGACTCATCAAAATTACCGTTCCCATTTTTGTCGACGGGGAGTTTTTGGGCACAGCCGGCGGATGCGGGCTGTTACCCGCCGGAGGAGAAGTGCAGACCTTCCTGCTCGAAAAAACCACGGGATTGAGTGAAACGGAGATTTTGGGCCTATGCGAGGGCTTGGGCACCATGACCCAAAAAGAGGCTGAAACAATGGCCGCTTATATCGAAAAGCGAACGACTCAAATGGTGAATGACTATCTGAGAAGGGATCGATAGCGATGGAAACGGTGAAACCATTTATGGATGCGTGGCGGGATGATTCCTTGGGGATGAAACCTATTTTTCGCGATCTATTGAATACGCTTGTGGAGAAAGAACAGGTACGGATTGAATTTGTTGAACGCCCTGGCATCAGTTATTCCTTGCGTGGTATCCATGAACGTCAAAATGATCGACCGCTTTTTGTGATGATTGACATCATCGACGACGATCCCATGGCGCGTTGGCTTTCCGTGTGTTTTTATGGGGATATGATCGAAGATCCGGATGAACGGGGTGATCTCATACCCGAGGGACTGCTGGGGTCGGACGGCACCTGTTTCGATATCGTCGAATCGGATCAAGCACTCAAGGAGTATGTCGGCCAACGCATCCAGGAGGCTTATGCGCATGTCGGTAAAGGCTGAGAAAAGCCTACCGTGCTATCGCCGGTCAAAACAGTACTCACCCGGCCATTAAAGATATCGAACTGCAACGTATCGATTCACTGATCGATGACCGTATCGTTAACAAAATTCTCGCACCGGATGGATACACACCGGCCAGCCGTTACCTCTTTCCGTACCCTATGCTTCGAGCCGAGATCTTGAAGGCCATCAAGTACCCGGAAATCAGTTATCGCAAATTCTGCGGCGATGACAAACGCTACGAAAACCATAAAGAAACAAGCCCTTACATCGGGATGGAGAGCAAACAAAATCGTGCATTTATTGGCCTTTCCTTGAACCGTAAGAAAATGATCAATCACGTGCAGATGTCTCAATTCCGATCTTCGCTGTCATTTACACAGATGATCAATTTGAATGTGTATTTTCTATATCTACTACAGAGTAAGGGGATGTTGGACCCTTTCAACGTTCATTTTGTCGACTCTACGGAACTGGCCGTGGACCGTCAGCATTTGCTGGCGAAGTTTAAAATCGGCAACCGGAACATTCGGATTTACGACGACATCGATTGCGATTGCGGAAAGCGGCGCAACAAACGAGACAAATCGATCTATCCCGCATGCCACCGAAGGCGTATCGAAAGCCATCGACCTTCGTAAAAACGGTGAGCGGGCATTCAATCTACTGAAAAAGCGCGAAGGCCTGGAGTACGCGAGAGTCAGGGGACAACACAACATTTTGGCTCAATCGATTTTCACAACCGTGGCCACATTACTGATTGAAATGGCCGGCACAAGAAAAAGTACTCAGCCGAAACCCCAACAGCAATTGGAGCTTTTATCGGCTGCCTAACGAGGTGAATGATAACTATAAAAAGAATGTAGTTCGGTAAAGATGGTGGAATTGGTTGCCTTGTCT
>JAGTUY010000254.1 GCA_018224455.1 Desulfosarcina sp. | reverse complement strand
ATGGCATCGACCAGAGGGATAACCGCCTCTTCAGGTTCAACTACAGCGTCCAATGCCTGATCCGGCTCCTCCAGAATGTCGGTGAGATCGATGACGTCGTTGTCATCTCCCCCTTCAACAATCTGTGTCAAATCGATGACCTGCTCATCGTTCAGCTCGTTCTCGTTTTCAGGTTGCGGATCGGGCTTCTGACGACCGTCCATAGTGTTCCCCCGTTAACCGTGTTTAATAAAAATACCTGTTCTCGGTTTCACCCCTTACCAATCTATATCTCGCCATCTCGCCTTGTATTGATCGCTTCCGGTGATACGCAACGCGGGATTGCCGACACCTATAAAATAATATTGGAAAAAAAGCTACCATAAGGTTAAAACCCTGTCAAGTTATTTGGATTCTTGACAAAATCTACGATTTACGGACCCAAGCATCCGGGACCCAATCATTGGCAACTTCTCATCTTTTGGCTGTCCTTTTGCGATGCACACGAACCGTGTCCCATGAATAGATGGCCAGTGCCGTCCAGATGAGTCCGAAGGTCACCGCCTGAATTTCGGTAAACGGCTCACCGAACTTGGTAATTCCCAGCAGAAGCATGCCCGTGGGAGCGGTGTACTGGATAAACCCCAAGGTGGCCAGGCTGATGCGTCTGGCCCCGAGGTTGAAAAGCAGCAAGGGCGTGGCTGTGAGGATCCCCGTGCCCAACAACAGCAGATCGGTTTTAAGCCCGGAATGCAAAAATTTCCCGGACTGGATTTGATGCAGGTGAAACACCCAAATGCCGGCGGGAACGGTCAGCAGCAGCGTTTCCACGGTCAGGCCCACCAGCGCACCGACGGCCGCTACCTTGCGGACCAGGCCGTAAACCCCGAAACTGAACGCCAGCGCCAGGGAGACCCAGGGAAACACACCGTACCGAAAGGTGAGGTTGAGCACACCCAGGGTCGCTAGGGCCACCGCCACGGCTTGGGCCCGACGCAACCGCTCGCGCAGGAACACCATGCCCAGAACGATGTTGACCAGCGGGTTGATATAATAGCCCAGGCTGGCCTGGAGCACCCGGCCGTTGTTGACCGCCCAGATATAGATGAGCCAGTTGCCGCCCACCAGAATAGACGTGATCAGAAGGGTGGACAGCATTTTAGGGTTTTTTATCGCTTTTTTGAATTCGGTCCACTGCCGGCCAATCAGCACCAGCGGCATGAGAAAAGCAAATGACCAGAGGATCCGATGCAAAATGACCTCGAACGCCCCCACATGGTGAAGGGCTTTCCAGTAGATGGGACTCAGCCCCCAGATGAGAAAGGCCAGGAAGGCGAAACATGCACCGGCTGTCGACTGCTGGCCCAGCGCAGGTTGGTTGTCGTTCATCAGCGGTTCATCGGTTTGAGTAGAATTGACGAAAGCTCTCTATTTATCATGAACGGAGGGGGGGTCAATAGGGGATCTGTGAATTTTTTTTGAGTCCACCGCGAGTGATCGGATGTCGGCGCATTTCTTGATTTGGTATGCCTGTTGATGGGTTATCCTCATCTGATCGGCCCAACAACCAGCGAAACCTTGATTGGTTGACAACTCAGCCGTTTATAGTAGTATAGAGGCCAATGGTGGTCGGTTGCTTGAAAAGGGATGCGTTCTTCAGATTGGCCGCTGCTATCGCTTTGCCGCCACGACGTCTTTCCGATGTCATGCCTCGGACAAATCCTAAAATTTCATAATGGTGAAAAGATGCAAAAAATATTTGATGGTAAAAAAACGGCCAAATTGGGCACCGAGATGAATCCTGCGGTTGTCAATGTACAAACAGAAAAAAGAGCCAAAGCGTTAAAATCGGTATTTGAAGAAAACGACTGGAAACATACCATTGCGGTTGACCCGGATAAACCAGAGGATATCATGGATTTAGATATATTGTTGAATCCGGTGGAAACAAGGATCACCGAAAAAAACGTGGGACGCAATGAAATCTGCCCCTGTGGAAGCGGTAAAAAGTATAAGAAATGCTGCGGTAGATAAAGGCTTTTTATATTGCAAGGATATGTTTAATTGCTTTCCGGGTAGATACGCTCGAACAACTTATTGGCCGATTCCGACTCCAGGCCTTTCAGGATTTCATATTGGTCCAGGGCGAGCTTGCGGCGTCCCTGACCGAAGTAGGTCATTCCAAGGTTGTAGTGGGCGGCAACCATCCGCGGATTGGCGCGAATGGCAAGGGTGTAGGCACGGATCGCCTCTTCAGGGCGGTCCATGCGGCTGTAGGTGACGCCGATGTTGAAGTAGATCAATTCGTTGTCCGGTTCTAATCCGCCGGCTCTCGTGAACAGCGCCATCGCTTCGTTGAAGCGGCCGATTTTCCCCAGTGTGGCTCCCAGATCGAGCAGCGTCGGAATGTGGTCCGGTTGGCGTTCTATAATCTTCCTGAATGTGTCGATCTGCTCTCCGGTACGTTCCAACGAACCATACGCTCTGCCCAATTCGAACTGTGCCCGCAGGTTGGCAGGATCGATTCGAATCACCTCCTGCAGGGTGGGTATGACCCGATCGAACTGTCCGATGGCCTTGTAATACATGGCCAGGACAAAATGGGCCCTATCATTGTCCGGGTCGTGCTCGATGGGCCGCTTATAGGCGGCGATGGCCTCATCCGGCTGATCGAGGCCGACATAGCAGCTGCCCAGCCCATACCAGGCGTCGGGATCCTCCGGGCTGGCTTCAGCGGCCCTTTTAAAGTAGGTCAAGGCCTCTTCGTATTCTCCTTGTATGGTGAGTCGGGAACCCTTGCTGCAGAGCGCCGCTGCTAGTGCCGGACCCTGCCTCGAGTTTCGGATGGTCCACTCGGTAATAGAGGGCTGCGACGATTCATCGGTCATCATTTCAAGGGCGTCCACGGAGACGGCAAAGTTGAGATTCTGACCCTTGGCCACCTGAAAGGTGACCACGCCAACGACTCGTCCATCCTGATTGAGCACGGGACCGCCGCTGGACCCCTGGGAGATCGGTGCGGTCAGTTGAAACACCTTGCCGCCGGCCGGCATCTCACGCACAGCCGAAATGATTCCCTCGGAAACGGTCTGTTCCAAACCCATGGGGCTTCCGACCACGAAAACACTGTCCGCAACGCTGGGCGGCTCCCTGGCAAGCACGACAGGCGTTGACCGGGTGCCGGCGATGTCCACGCGGACCTTGATCAGGTCGACCAGCCGGTTTTTGGCCAGGACCGCTGCCACCGGATATTGACTGCCGTCCACGGTTCTGATGCTTGCGCTGTAGGCACCGTCCAATACGTGAAAATTGGTGACCAGTATGCCGCTTTCTGAAATGAAGAATCCGCTGCCGATGGAAGATATGTTCCCTTCCACATCATAGTTAACCACCGTTACCACCGATTTCTGTATCGGCCGCACCAATTCCCTCAGACTCCCCGACGGTTGCCGCAAAGGCGCAGGCCCAGTGGAACAGGCACCGCCGACAAGCGCTGCGGCGGCAATCATTAACATGACGAAGCGAATACGGACCATGAATTCCTCTTTCGTCGGCCAACGTTAAACCAACGATGGCACAACAACAATATCACACCAACGATATGGATGTTTTCGGGATTTTCAACCGGATCCATACCGGCGGTTGATACAGCGATCCATTTGATCAGGCACCTGACGGTGGAGACCGGCCGAAAGGTCTGTCAGTTGTTTTTTCATTGATTTTTTTAGGGGTCAAGATTCTCTATTCGGCGGCCTTCGCTTCCGGCGTGGAGAGGTGGCCCCCCAGCGCGTTGAGGAGTAAGGTGATGGGGCGGTCTTCCTCGCTGTTGCCGGTAAAGCGGATGGGACCGGGGTGGCGGTAATGGTCTTCATCGGGCGTCGCTGCCAGCCATTTGTCGCGGAAGGTTTTTATGACTCGGAATGCCGGTGAGTTGACGTCCACGATGCTTTTCTCCAGCACCAGTTCGAGCTTGCTTTTGCGCTCCTCCAGGTGCATGAGCGGGGCGATGGGAATGCCGATGGGGATCCAACCGTTAAAATCCTGCTCCAGGTTCAAGATGGCGGCCATCTGGCCGGTGGCCCCGTTGGCGATCAGGCTGAACACAGACTGCCCCAGGTTGTAGGTATAGGTGCAGTCGAATCGGGTGGGGTCACTGCCCCGGCCGTCGTAGCCGTAAAAGTGGGTCTGGGTTTTGAAATTGGGCACGGAATGTTCGAAGATTTTCTCGATGGGCGTTGGAATGATGTCCTCGTTGCTGAGAAAACCGGCTTTGACCAGCACCGACTTAAGGGTTTTCTTGGATATGATGGTTTTTTTGATCATCAGGTACCGGGCTTGCTTCCAGTTCTTGAAAAGAATGGGTCCGTAAAGCTCTGGATCCAGCCCCTCTTTTTGCAGCGTCTTGACGAACTGCGCATCCCGGATGCCGATCTTGTAGTGGCCCTTCTCCTTCAAAATGCTCAGGTAGTCTTTCACCAGGTCAAGCAGGACCTTTTCCGTCTTGACCTGGGAGAATTGAAAATTGCCGTGGTTGTCACGTTCGGTGAGCAGCCCTTCCTGAAAAAAAGCGGGAATGTCATTGAACAGTTCGTCGTCCCGGGCATTCCACACGTTGTAGGAAATGTCCCTGCGGATACCCCGCACCAGCCGGCGCAGGTACTCCAGTTTGTCTTCAAGCTTGGGAAAGGTGGTGTGAAAGTCCCGATCGTGCATCTTGTTGTAGTTGCCGATGATTGTGTTGAGTTTGATGATGAACACCTGGATTTCGTTGATGAATTCCAGTACGCCCTCGGGGAGCACCAGCACGCCGTAGTTCTTGCCCACGGCGGCTCTTTCCATGATGGCGTCACAGGTCACCCGGGAGAGGTGCCGCAGGGTCATGCCGTAGGCGGTGTAGTCGACCACCCCCTCTTTTTCGGCTTTCTCGAGCCGCGCATAGTCGACGTAGTCGGCCAGGTCTTCGCCGATCAGGGTCATGTTGGCATGGGTCTGAAGGGCCACCTCCAGCGCCAGGTGGCTGGCCACGCGACCCATGACCTTGCACACGTGCCAGTATTTCACGTCCGAACTGGCGTCGGTGCACAGGTTGGCGATGGCCTGGGAGAAAGCGCGGGCGGCGGTGTGGAACCCGAAGGACATGGCGCAAAGCACCTTGCCCTGGGCATCACGGACCTGGATGTCGCCGTCGATGGTTTTGGGGACGCCGATCACCTGGACGCCGTCTTCGAACATGGCCTGGGCGAGAAAGGCGGCATTGGTGTTGGAGTCGTCACCGCCCACGACCACCAGGGCGTCCAGCGATAGCCGTTTGCAGGTTTCCCGGGACAGGTCCATCTTCCTGCGGTCATCGATCTTGGTGCGCCCGGTCTTGATCATGGTGAAACCGCCCACATTCCTGTACCGGTCGACTAGTTCGCGGGTCAGTTCCATGTAATCGCCGTCGATGATGCCGTCGGGGCCCATATGGAATCCGAAGATCCGCGTCTGCGGGTTGACTCGCTTGGCGGCGTCAAACAGGCCGGCAATGACGTTGTGGCCTCCCGGTGAAGGTCCGCCGGAGAAGACGATGCCGATGTTGCGCACCTTTTGATAGTTCTCCTTGACTTCACCGGCGACGTCGTCGCTACCCTCAACTCTCTGGACGGTGTTGGCGATGATGTGCGACAGCTGCCGGTGGGCTTCCTTATCGATTTCAAATTGGTACTGCGGGTCCGTCACCAGGGTGGTGAAATTGCTCTTGAACACATCGCACACGGGGGGCTGGTAGGCGATTCTCTCATTTAGCTCCAGATTTACATCGGCAACGGCGTCCATTACTGCCGGATGGTCGAGCAGCTTGTCGAGTCGGATGGTGGATGGTTCCGGCATTCAGCTCTCCTGAATAGGTGATTGATCGTGTTGGTTGATTGCGCTTCCCACCGCGGGAATCGATTGGTCGCCTGAGTCAATTCTATTATCCACGGGCCGCGGTCCAAGTCAAGGCAATTGTCCCTTCCGACGGGCATTCAGTCAGATATAACCCATTGAGAGCAAAGCGTAAGCCCGTGCCACGGCCGCGAACAGGCCGGGCCGGAAGGTGCGTCTTGACAACGCCCTTACGAGCCGATACTGAAAGTGCTTCCGCCTAACCCTGTTCCCAAAAGGATCCCAATTGTTCAAGAAACCCATCTTAATCGTCAAGGCAGGGGGCACTTATCCGGATATGGCGGCCCGCTACGGTGACTTCGAAGACTGGTTCATCGCGCACATGGACCGGTCGGCGGGCGCCATCGAGATCGTCTGCCCGGTTTCAGGAGAGCCTCTGCCGCCGGTGGCATCGTTCGGCGGCATTATCATCACCGGGTCCCATGACATGGTGACCGATAAAAAACCCTGGAGCGAGAAGACCGCGGACTGGGTCAAAGCGGCGGTTGAAGCGGAGACGCCGCTGTTGGGGGTTTGCTACGGCCATCAGCTGTTGGCACACGCCATGGGCGGCGTGGTCGGCGACAATCCCAATGGGAAAGAGTTCGGGACGGTGTCGATCCGGCTCAACCCGGATGGGCGTAAGGACCGTCTGTTCGACGGGACCCCGGAGAGGTTTGCCGCCCAGGCCTGTCACAGCCAGGGTGTGCTGCAGTTGCCAGCCGGCGCGACCCTGCTGGCATCGTCGGCATTGGATCCCCACCACGCGTTTATCGTCGGCAGGCGGGCCTGGGGTGTTCAGTTTCATCCTGAATTCAATGGGCAGATGCTCCGGCTCTATATCCAGCGGTTTGCCGACGATCTGAAGGCCCAGGGCCGCGACGTGGATCGGCTGCTCGCCGATATCCGGGAGACACCGCAAAGTGAAACGCTGTTGCGCCGATTCCAGCGATTGTGCACCTGAACCGTGCTGTGAATGCGGCATGGCCGTCAATCAGGGCTTTACTTTGCTTGCATCTTAATATAAAGAGCTAATTGTATTTTTGATGCGCCTTTTTTAATGAATGGCATTTATCCCGATACTGCCTGACGCTTCGGGGCACCCCAAAAGACGCTTTTTCTTCAGCTAATCTGTGGATCCAGCCGCAGGGTTGCGGCTTTGCTTTGTTCTAATCATCTAAGAAGGAGGAGCACGTATGAAAAGCGTTATATTTACCACATTGGCGATCGTCGCCGCAGTGACTTTTTGCATGGGAACCGCCTTCGGCGCGGACATCGACCTGGCCAAAAAATCCCACATCCAGAAAATCCTGGAGCGCGGTGAACTGCGCGTGGGGTTTGAATCCGGCTACATGCCCTTTGAAATGACCAACAAAAAAGGTGATTTCATCGGTTTCGACATGGATTTCGGGCGGCACATGGCCAAGGCCATGGGCGTCAAGTTCGTTCCGGTCAACACCGCCTGGGACGGCATCATCCCCGCCCTGGTCACCGACAAGTTCGACATCATCATGGGCGGCATGACCATCACCCAGGAGAGAAACCTGAAAGTCAATTTTGCCGATCCTTACATCGTCGTGGGCCAGGCCATTCTTCTCAACAACAAAAACGAGGCCGCGGTCAAATCTTACAAGGATCTCAACGATCCTAAATTCATCCTTACCTCGCGCATGGGCACCACCGGTGAACAGGCCATCAAACGCATGATCCCCAAGGCGACCTACAAAGGGTTCGAGTCCGAAGCCGAAGCCGGCATGGAAGTGATCAACGGCAAGGCCGATGCGCTGGTCTACGATCTTCCGTTCATCGGCATTCTCTACTCCAGCCAGGGCAAGGACAAAACCGTATTCCTGGACCAGCCCTTCACTTACGAACCCCTGGCCTGGGCCATCAACCAGGGTGATCCGGATTTCTTGAATTTTCTGAACAATTTCCTCAGACAGTCCAAAGGTGACGGATTCTACGAAAAAACCTACAACAAATGGATCCTGAGCTCGGACTGGAAAAAAGAGCTCGAGTAACCTTGATGACTGAAACTGACGGGTGATCATGATCCACACACAGGCCGGCCGGACTCTTTTCGGCCGGCCTGTGTCATCATGGTGCCTTTATCCATTGCCCTCATGCTTTTACCCTAATCAGGAAGAAGATGCGATCATGAGCGATGAAAACAGTCGACGGATAACCGGACGACCCGCCGGTTACAACAAGTGGGTCATGATTTTCTGCCTCGGTGTACTGATCTTTCTGGGTTTGTTCTACTACGCGACCCAGGCGATCAAATACAACTGGCGATGGAACCGGACGCCCATTTATTTTGCCTACCATGACGATATCAACGTGACGTCCAACATTGACGGCGAGGTGTCATCCATTCGGACCGAAGGGAACCAGGTCATCGTCACGGTAACCGGCGTCGATGAAGCGGAAGACTACAAGGCCCCCGCCAAGAGCCTGCGGGTGTCGGAAGGTGAATCCGTCTACTATGGCGGCACCCTGGCCAGCTATAAAAAATGGAAAGCCGGCCTGTTGGTCATCGGTTTGTGGATTACCCTCAAGGTCAGCGTGGTGTCCACGATATTGGGCGTGATCATCGGCATCATCAGCGGGTTGATGCGCATTTCCGACAACCCGGCCCTACGGTGGACCTCCATCGTTTATGTGGAACTGATCCGGGGCTCTCCCCTGATGGTCCAGATTTTGATCTGGTACTTCGTTCTGGGGACGCTGATCAACGATCTGCTCTACGCCTACGGTTTCGGGCAGATCCCGGCATTCTGGTACGGCGTCGCTTCACTGGCCTGTTTTGCCGGCGCCTACGTGTCGGAAATCGTCCGGGCAGGGATCCAGTCCATCCACCGCGGGCAGACCGAAGCGGCCCGCTCTTTAGGCATGACCTATGCCCAGTCCATGCGCTACATCATCCTTCCCCAGGCGCTTCGCCGGATCCTTCCGCCCCTGGCCGGGCAGTTCATCAGCCTGATCAAGGATTCTTCCCTGTTGGGGATCATTGCCATCCGCGAGTTGACCAAAGCGGCCCGGGAGGCGGTTACGGCAACGCTTCAGCCCTTCGAGGTGTACATCCTTCTGGGGCTGCTTTACCTGGTGCTTACCTTTACCCTTTCCATGTACGTGCAACACCTTGAGAGGAGGATGGCGATATCGTGATACAGGCAAAGAATGTATACAAAACCTTTTACGCCCCCCATGAAATCCCTGCGCTGGTGGATGTGACCGCCGACATCAAGGCCGGCGAGGTGGTCGTGGTGATTGGCCCCTCGGGTTCCGGCAAGAGTACTTTCCTAAGATGCCTCAACCGCCTGGAACATGCCACCAGCGGGCATATCTTTATCGACGGCACCGACATCCTGGCCGAAAAGACCGACATCAACAAAATCCGGGCCGAGGTGGGCATGGTATTCCAGTCATTCAACCTGTTTCCCCACAAGACGGTGCTGGAAAACGTGACCCTGGCCCAGCGGGTGGTGCGCAAGCGATCGGGTGACGAAAGCCTGGAAAAAGCCATGGCCCTGCTGGAAAAGGTGGGCATTGTCGACAAAAAAAATGCCTATCCGGACCAGCTCTCCGGCGGCCAACAGCAGCGGGTGGCCATCGCCCGGGCGCTGGCCATGGACCCCAAAATCATGCTGTTCGACGAGCCCACGTCGGCGCTGGACCCGGAGATGATCGGTGAAGTGCTCGACGTCATGAAGACCCTGGCCAAAGAGGGCATGACCATGGTGGTGGTCACCCACGAAATGGGCTTTGCCCGTGAAGTGGCCGACCGCGTGATATTCATGGATGCCGGCGCCATCGTGGAAGAGGGTACGCCGGAGCATTTCTTCGTCAATCCCACCCACGACCGGACTAAGCTGTTCCTCAGCCAGATTCTTTAGCCTGACTCCGTTTTAGCGGACCCGTCGATTGGCAAGGGCCCGGTTGCACTGCAACCGGGCCCTTGCCAATTTTACGCCAAAGGTGCCGTTCACTCTATGCCGTCAGGATCTGATCCGCTTCATCCCAGGATCGTAGAGCGGCGAGAGGGAAACGATTGCCGGAAACACCTGGCCGGCGATATCGATTTCCCATTTGCCTGCATCGATATACGCCTGATCGATCGTTTCATCCACTTCAATCATGAACAGTCCGACGGCGCCGCCCAGTGTATACCCGTAAGAACCGGATCGGACATAGCCGACCGGTTTTCCGTTCCGGCTGACCACTTCGGCATGGAACAACAACGGGGCCGGGTCTTTGACCAGCACCTGGGCCAGCCGTCGCTTCGGAAGGCCTTGGGCCTTTTTCTGGATGCATGCAGCTTGACCAATGAATCCGGCGGGTTTTTCCAGTTTGACCGTAAACCCAAGACCGACTTCAAACGGGTCGTCGGTATTGTCCATGTCATGGCCGTAATCACGATAGCCTTTCTCCATCCTCAGGCTGGCC
Source organism: Desulfosarcina sp. (assembly GCA_018224455.1). Lineage (GTDB taxonomy): Bacteria > Desulfobacterota > Desulfobacteria > Desulfobacterales > Desulfosarcinaceae > Desulfosarcina. The sequence continues at coordinate 3,734 of JAGTUY010000254.1, read as the reverse complement.
AATGCCTTCAACCCGGCATGACGAAGATGGAATCGTCGGCCCGCATCGACAATGGCGTCGTAAACATGCATGGCCTGTTCCGTCGGAATGTAGAGTTCGTAGCCCAATTCGCCCACATAGGTCAGGCGAACACAGATCAAGCGGGCATAGCCAATGGCGATCTCGGCGACATGCCGGTAGGGAAAGGCCGCATCGGACAGATCCGTGGATGTGATGGATTGCAGCAATTTACGGGACGTTGGTCCCTGAATGTTGAGTTGGGCATAGGCGCCGGTTACATCGGTCGCAAAGGCATGGGCATCGTCCGGAATATGCCGTCTCAACCAGTTCTCGGCATGACGATGCATGGTATCGGCGACCACCACCAGATAGCGATCGCTCTCCAGCTTGGCGACCGTCAAATCGGCTTCGAGCCGCCCGTCCTCGTTCAGCCAGGGCGTGTAGGTGATCCGGTTGACGCTGCCGTCGACCCGGTTGGCTGATATATAGTCCAGTACCTTGCCGGCATCGCGACCCTGGACCATGAATTTAGACATGAAAGACATGTCCATGAGGACGACATTTTCGCGGGCCGCTAAATGCTCGGCTTCCCAATAGGCAAACCAATCGTCCTTGCTCCAGGAATGTCGCTCTATTCTGGCCGCGTGACCCTCAGGGGCGTACCAGTCCGCGCCTTCCCAGCCGCTGACGTCCCTGAAAAAGGCTCCTTGATCGGCTAAGCGGTCGTAAAATGCCGATCGCTTGGCGCCTCTGGCTGTCTGCATCGACTGGTAAGGGTAGTGGCATTGGTAGACCATGCCCAGCGATTCGACCGTGCGATGGTTGCGGTATTCCGGATTGTTCTGATAGGTGTGCAGACGGTCGATATTAAAACCGGTGATGTCGACATCGGGCCTGCCGTTCATGATCCAATGCGCCATGACGCGGCCCAGTCCCGGTCCGGCGATGATTCCGACCGAATTCAGCCCCGCAGCCACAAAATAATTTTTCAATTCCGGTGCTTCACCCACAATGGGCTGAAGGTCGGCGGTGAAGCTTTCCGGCCCGCAGAAAAATGTCTTGATGCCGAGTTCTCTGATCACCGGCACCCGCGATATGGCTTTGTCTACGAATGGTCCCATGCGATCCCAATCCGGTTCGATCTCGCCGAAGGAAAAGTCTTCCGGAATCCGTTTGATGTTCCAGGGCGCACAGACCGGTTCGAACAAGCCGACCATGAGCCCGCCGACCTCTTCACGATAATACCCATAGTGAGACGGGTCCTCCAATACCGGCATGTTGGCAGGAATGCCGTCCATCTCTTCGGTGATCAGGTAATAGTGCTCGGCCGCCTGATTGGGAATATTGACACCGGACACATCGCCCAGCTGGCGCGCCCACATGCCGGCACAATTGACCACGACCTCGGCCTGGATATTCCCATGGCGAGTCTCAACGCCGGCGACCGCGCCATTTTTCTTGATGATGCCGGTAACCGACACGCCCTGAATGATCTGAACGCCCTGGTTGCGGGCGCCTTTGGCCAGTGAAAGGGTCGCATCCACAGGGTTCACGCGCCCATCGTCTTTTACGTAAAAGCCGGCAAGCAGATCATCCACTCTGGCCAGTGGAAACAGTTCCTGGATCTCTTTGGGCGAAATTTCCTGTGCGTCAACCCCGCAATATCGGTTGAAGGCGGCCACCCGGCGGTATTCTTCCAGACGATCCTTATTGCCGGCGGCTTCGATGAATCCGATGGGTGTGAAGCCGGTGGACAAACCGGTTTCCGCCTCCAGGCGGCCATAGAGGTCGCGGCCGTATTTGCGCAGTTCCGTCGCCGTTTCCGACAGGGACCCGAAGGTCACCATCAGGCCGGCGGCATGCCAGGTGGTCCCGGAGGTGAGTTCGTCCCGTTCCAAAAGGACGACATCTTTGCAGCCCATGTGGCCCAGGTGGTAGGCGATGGAGCATCCGATGATGCCGCCGCCGATGATGACTACGTTGGCCTGCCGGGGCAGGGTCACATTCTTTTTCAATGATTTTCTCCTGATTCGATTCCGATCTCCGCCTCGGCCCGCTCGACGATGCCCCTGATTTTGGCAAGTACCTTGTCAGGCAGTGGCTCCGGGTGGTGGTTGGCCAGGATCCAACGCGCCTTCGCCATGGCCCGTTCATAGGCGGTGGTGGCGCCTGCGGCCTGCCATACGCCTCTCATCCTGCGGTCGATGATCTCCGGCTTGGATTGATTCCGCATGCCCTTGAAGGTCGTCGGGTGCATGAGAAAATCACGGCCCGGACCGATCTCCTTGATCGCATCCACGGCGAGTGTTTCTGCATTCACCGGAATTCCCTGCAGGGTAAATTTGATCATGCGGGCAAATTCGCAGTCTAACACCAGTTGGCCGTAGTCGAACGTGATGCCGCTTTCAAGCATTCCCAGACCGTAGATCATATTGGCGCCTGCCAATGCGGGCAACAATCCGGTGAGCGTCTTTTCGTGGCCTGCCTGGACGTCGGATATTTTTGAGTCGCCCTAGCCACCGGCGACATAGCTCGGCAGCGCATAATAGCGCGCCAGCCGCGCCACGGCCCCGCTGATCAGTGCGCATTCGGGCGTCCCCACGGTCGCCGCGGCCATTTTCAGGTCCATGGCGGTGGTCGAACTGCCGTAGACCACCGGCGCGCCCTTGCGGGTCAGCTGGCTCAAGGTGATCCCACTCAGGAGTTCCGCATTGTGGGTCACCAGGGTGCCGGCCAGGGTCACCGGGGCGGTACCGCCGGCCATGGCCATAGAGAGAATGTTGCACACCACATTGTTGCGGGCCGATTCCATGATGATTTCGCAGCAGTCCGTGATCAGCTTCAACGGGCTGACCGGGCAGGTGGTGAATGAAACGATGGGCCGTTCTCTAAGCCGCTTGACCCCGCCGACGATGGCCGCGGCCATCTCCAGGATCTTGTTCAACAGCCGGCCGTTGCCCGGGCCGAAGGCGCAGTGTTTGGTCGTGTGAGTCAGGTAGGCTTCGGCGTTGTGCAGGGGGACCACCGCCTGGTTGACATCGTGGGCGCCCAGGGCCTTTTCACAAAAATCCACCTCGTCGAGGTAGTCGATCACCCGGGCGGTGTCGACCAGGTCCTGCTTGACCGGTGTACGGTTCTCACCGGTGTGGGGGTCATTGATCTTTACCCCTTCGCTAAAGTTGGTGAAGTGCACCCGGTTGCCTTCCAGCACGAGGTCGTGCCTGGGGTCCCGGCCGGCCAGGATTACTTTTGACGGCGCCGAACGGATGGCGTCCTCAACGAGATGGGAAGGGAGCCGTACTATCAGACTGTCCCTATCCAAACGGGCGCCAGCATTTTCGAAGCGGTCCCGGGCGGTCTCATCTTCTACATAGATGCCTGTCGTTTCGAGCAGATCAAGTGTTCCATGATGAATCTCGTCGAGTTCGTTCTCGGTGAGGATCTTGAGGCTCAACCCTCTGCTGAGCTGCTGGTCTGCGTTCAGGTTTCGTTTCATAGGCAGATTTCCTTGTTCGTGCCGATCAGGAAACGGCATCTTGCGGCCCGGGCCGGCGTTCTCCTGCGTCGAAATCCTCAACGTAGCACTGCTACGCCTCCGGTTTCAACCTCGCTGCGGCCTTGTCCCGAAACACAATCTACCCTTTCTTAGCAGTCACGTGTTAGGGTTGCGTTGAGATGATTGCCGTGAATAGCTCGTCGAGCCGTTTTACTGTCTTCCCTTGGTTTGGAATTTT
>JAGTUY010000253.1 GCA_018224455.1 Desulfosarcina sp. | reverse complement strand
GGTGTCGCGCTGCATGATCAGGGGACGCTCCTGGTGGTCGAAGACGAGGAGCTGTTCCACCCGTTCGTGGGCGGTCAGGCGTTGGTGACGCACCCGCTTCTCGTCCTCGAAAAGATCACGGGCGTCCACCTTGCCGTCCAGATTCCGGTCGCTCTCGATGCGAATCAGCTTGCCCTCACGGTAAAACTGCACCTTGTCGAACAAGCCGTCCTTGTTGCTGTCGATATCCAGCCGCGCTAGTTTGCCGTCCTTGTCCATATGGGCGACCTGGTCGATCGTGCCGTCCATGTCGATATCCCGCTCCATGGTCCTCGTCCGGGCGGCCAAAGGCGCTGTCGGATTGGGGAGCAGCAGCAGCGCTGCGCAAAACAGGCATACAAATGTCTGATGGGTATCGATCATGGCCGTAAAAATAAAAAAGCCGGGAAGCGGGACGGACTTCTGCCCGTGTGCCTTCCTGGCCTGGGTGGTCGTTGGGTTGCTGCTCGGTTAACGATAATGTGGCATTTTCATAATGCCGATGGGATTTCTTACCTGAATGGTGGAGAGGTTTATAGATGACTCAATTGAATTTGTCAAGATTCCTATTCAACCCCTCTTTCAGATATGGTTAGAGAGAATGGTTGAACCCGCGCCAAGCTGGTTTATGATATAAATACAATGTGGCTTGTAGCGCTATAATGATCCGGCAACTTCAGTATCGTTGGTACAATTCAAGTATAGGTCAAGGCAAATTTTTAGTTGATCGAAGGTACGATCAGATCGTCCGGCCGATCTCCTCGGCTTCGCTCTGGGCCAGCATGAGATTTCGCGGTGATTTGGCGTCTCCGATGACGTAAACATCGATTTTCCGGAGATCCAGCATCGGTTTCGCGTCGCGCACCGGGACCATGGCTTCGGCCACCACCACGGTATCGAAACCCGCCAGGGTCACCGGGTTGCCGGCGCTGGTAAAGACCACGCCGTCATCGGTGAAGGTCTTGACGGCCACCTGCTTGAACAGGTGGACGGCGTCGCGTTTGAGCCGCTCTCTGAGGTAGAACCGGTCGTTGCTGGACATCTCCTCGGCAAAATGCCGCTTGCGATTGAGAATTGCCACCTCCCTGCCCTTCACTGCCAGAAAGTCCGCCGTCACCAGTCCGGCCTGACCGCCGCCCAATATGATCACCCGGTCGCCGGTGATCTTTCCCTCCAGCACTTCGTTCACCGTGCACAGATCCATCCCGGTGGTAAACAACCCCTTGATGATGGGCATGTCCGGCAGGCTGCCCGAAGCCAGGATCACCGCATCCGGATCCACTGCGTCCAGCAGCGCGTCATCCAGCCGGGTGTTGAGACGCAAGGCGACACCCAATCGCTCGATTTCACGGGTGAGAAAGGCGATCACATCCATGATTTCGCCCCGGCCGGGCGGAATCGCGGCGAGCCGCAATAGTCCTCCGACGCTGCCCTTCTCCTCGACAACGGTCACCCAGTGGCCGCGGATGGCCGCCATGCGGGCAGCCGCCATACCCGCTGGCCCGGCGCCCACCACCAGCACCGACTTCGCCACCGGCGCCTTTTCGTCTCCGTCCATTAAATACTCGCGGCCCACATCGGGATTGACCACACAGGAGCCGGGCTCCAGGGCCAGCACCGCATGGATGCAGCCCAGACAGCAGCCGATGCAGGGGCGGATGGCGTTCAGATTCCCGGCACGGGCTTTTTGCGGCAGCATCGGATCGGCGATCAGGGCGCGGCCCATGGCGACCACGTCCACCCGCCCCTCTTTCAGAATTCGGTCGGCCAGTTCCGGGCTCTTGATCCGGCCCACCCCCACCACGGGAATCGTCACCACCTGCTTCACGGCTTCGGCCAGGCCGACGAAGCAGGCGTGCTCCACATACATGGAGGGGATGGTCAGCTGGGTGGAACCGTAAACGCCCGCCGACACATGCAGGTAGTCGGCACCGTTGTTTTCCAGAATCGGGGCCAGACGCAGGGCGTCATCCAGCGTCCAGCCGCCCTCGATATAATCCTCACCGTTGATGCGCAGGCCGACTGGAAAATCGGCGCCGGCCTTGGCCTTGATATCGGCCAGCAGTTCCAGGAAAAAGCGGATGCGGTTTTCAAAACTGCCGCCGTATTCGTCTTTGCGATGATTGGCATTGGGAGACAGAAACTGATTGATCAGGTAGCCGTGGGCCCCGTGGACCTCGACGAAATCGAACCCGGCATCCCGGCAGCGCCGGGCGGCGTCACCAAAAGCGCCTACCATTTCGCCAATCTCTTCGATGGTCAACTCTCTGGGAACCCCCTTGACCACCGCCGGCGCGGGAATGGGTGACGGCGCCACCTTGCGGTCATGGTAAGACTGGCGCCCGCCGTGCATGAGCTGGACGCCGAAGCAGGTATCGAAGGCCTTGACCGTCCCGACCATCTTTTTGAGAGCCGGGATGCAGGCATCGTCCCACAGGGCGGGCAGCCCGGGCAGTTCCAGACCCGTGGGGTGCACACCGCCGCCACCCACCAGGATCATGCCCGCTCCACCTTTGGCCCGGGCCGCCAGATAGCCGGTCAATTGATCGGTGACATAACCGTTTTCATCCACGCCGAAGTTGATGCTCATGGCGGACATGAGCAGGCGGTTCTTGGCCGTCATGCGGCCGATCCGGATCGGAGAGAAAAGATGCTTCAGGATGGTCATAACCCTCTCCGAAAAATGGTCTTCCACTTAAAAAATAAAACCGGTCGGTCTTATCGTTGAACGGGGGGTATACACCTTTTGGATAGGCCCGTCAATTGACCCTCAATTCGACAAGCGGTTCCGGGTTCAGGAGACAGGAGCTGAAGGGCGGCTCTTAGCTGTTGGCTGTTGGCTGTTAGTAAACCAAGAGCTATGAGCCAACAGCTAAAGAACGGCTGTTGGCTGTTGGCTGTTGGTAAAACCAAGAGCTAAGAACTATGAGCTATACTGCGTCCGGGCAAAAAAATCGAAAGCTTTAGCCTAATCTAAACTTTGATCTGGACAATTGATTATACTTTTTCTACACTACCCTGGATACATTGAACCCTCAATGACCAGGGAGGAAAAAAATGATCAAAGTCACTATCTCTGATCAGGATCT
>JAGTUY010000252.1 GCA_018224455.1 Desulfosarcina sp. | reverse complement strand
TTGGTGGGCTTCGTTCTGGTCTCTGCCCTGGCCATCGCCGGCACTGCCCCTGCGGTCCTATACCATTTCAATCAGACCTCGATGGTGGGTATCGCGGCCAATCTGTTTCTCGTTCCCCTGGTGGGCTTTGTGGTGGTGCCGGCAGGGTTGGTGTCGGCCTTTGTTGCCCTCTTTTTCGAACCCGCCGCCGCCTTGGGATTCTGGCTGAGCATCAAGATCCTTCACCTGGCGCTCATGGGAGTGGACTTCTTTTCGGGGCTTTCATTTGCCGCAGTCAAGACCGTGACCCCATCCCTGATGGAGATCTTTCTCTATTATTTGACCGGCTGGGCATTGCTGAACCTGCGTAAAACAACCGTTGCTTCGTGGGTGCTGGCCGCAGCGATGGTCCTGGCTGCCGGCGATGGATTATACTGGTCCTATCAACGATTCTGGCATCGGGGCATCAAGGTCACGGCCATTGACGTGGGGCAGGGGGGCTGCACACTCCTGGAACTGCCCGGGGGCCGTGTAGTGCTTTATGATGGCGGCGGTTTTTCCGACAACCGCCTGTTCGATATGGGTCAGCGGGTCGTCGCACCGTTGCTGTGGCGCAAGAAAATCGCCACCGTCGACATCCTCGTCCTCTCCCACCCCAACGCCGATCATCTCAATGGTCTGATATACATCGCCAGGTATTTCAATGTCCGGGAGCTGTGGAGCAATGGGGATGTCAACACCACGACAGGGTATGGGGAGTTGATGGCGGTGTGCCGTGAGCAAGACATTGTCGTTCGAACGGTGGATGCCGATACCGCAAAAAAGGTTATCGGACCGGTGACGTTGACGGTTCTTCACCCGCCGGCGGGTTTTTTAAGCCAGCCGGATGACATCGACCAGGAATACCGCAACAACGGCTCGGTGGTCGTCAAAGCAGCAATGGGAGACACCGCCTTTCTGCTCACCGGGGACATCCAAGACCGGGCGGAAAGCCAGCTGGTGCAGCGGTCCGGCAGGGAGCTTGTCAGCACGGTTCTCTTCGCCCCTCACCACGGATCCCGGACATCCAGTTCTGCGGAACTGATTGCCGCGGTGGCGCCGGCGGTGGTTGTGATCAGCGCCGGCGCCGACAACCGCTTCGGCTTCCCCCATGCCGAGGTGATGGAACGCTACCGCGCAGCGGGCAGCCGGATCCTGTGTACCGGTACGCATGGTGCCATTTCGATGCGTTCGGACGGTAAAACGGTTCATGTCCAGCCAATCCGCTAATCCCTCAGTTCCACAACCCCATAATTCCCGAATTAGTATTTCAGGTTTAATTTGACACCCGGTTTTTTCGCATATAGATACAGATAGGAGGTCCATTTCCGCTGACCGTCGACACGCCATCCAAACACCGCTTGGGTTGCTTGCCCGGATAAGGCCGCCATGCGAATTCGACAGCCTGACCTGTTATGCAAACGTTCGTCCCGGGCCCTGGGCGCTCGGTTGATGCAGGCTTGCCGGCGGATGGCGGTGCCCGATGCCGACCGTATTGGAACATGTGAGGTTTAATGGAGGAAAGCATGGCCAACACTGAGATCCAGTCCACCCTGCAATCGTGCGGGTTCCTGAAGAACATCTCTCCGGCACACCTGGCCACCATTGCGGAATTTTGCAGTTTAGATCAGTACAACGCCGGCGCCTTTGTTTTCCGGCAGGGTGACTTTGGCGAAGACCTTTTTATCATCGTGGATGGATATGTGTTCCTGGAGCGTGCCATGGATATCGGCAGCCACAAGGGATCGGTGGTGATCGACGCCCTGGGCAAGGGCCGGACCCTGGGATGCTGGTCCACCCTGTTGGGCGAGCCTCACGTGCTCATGTCTTCGGCCAGCTGCCAGAAAGATTCAACGGTAATTCGCCTCAAGGGGCGTCAGCTGAGAAAATGCATGGAGGAGGACACCCCCTTCGGCTTTTTCATGCTCGAGCGTCTCTGTTTTTTACTGCGCGAGCGCATCCAGGCTGCCTATGGCGCCATGGATAAGATATAGCCAAACCAACAACGCCGATGCCGAAACGTGACCATGCAGCTTCCCCTTAGCGCTGAAGATGAATTGCACCTAAAGGCCTTGCAACCGCAGATCGCTGATTCTCCCACCGGCAGGGGGCAACTTATCCCGCTGCTTCAGATGGCCCAGAAGGCCCTGGGCTATCTTCCCGACGAAGCCCTATCCCTGGTAGCCGACCATCTGGCCGTCAACCGATCCGAAGTCTACGGGGTGGCCTCTTTCTACAACCAGTTCCGGTTCAATCCGCCGGGAAGAAATCCGGTAAAGGTCTGCATGGGAACAGCCTGTCATGTGCGCGGCGGCGAGATCATCCTGGAGAATTTCGAGCGCAAACTGCAGATCCGGGAAGGCGAAACCAGCGAGGATCGCGAATTCAGCATCGAACGGGTGGCCTGTGTGGGTTGCTGTGCCCTGGCACCGGTGGCCTTGGTGGGCGAGACCCTTCACGGGCACATGGCCCCCAGCAAGGTGGAGGGGCTGGTCCTGCGGGTCCGCCTCGAAAAGGAAAAGGCGCAAAGGGAGGCTGCCCAATCATGACGGTGCCTTTAAAAAGCCGATATCTGCGTTACGCGTTATCGCTAAAGCGGTTGTTCACGGTTTATCAATAATGACAATCGAGACCATCCAGAGAATTAAAGCGGCTTACCAGGCCCTCGCCGACGAAGCCCTGGCACAGCGGGAGCAGTTCGATCAGAGTCCGTTGCCCAAGATTCATATCGGCATGGCCACCTGCGGCATTGCCTCCGGCGCCCTGGAAACCCAGGCGGCCTTCGAAACGGCCCTGGCCGAGCGGGGCATCGACGCCCATGTGCACACGGTGGGCTGCGTGGGCCACTGCTACGCCGAACCTGTTGTGATCATAGATTATCCGGATTCTGGATTTCCGCCCATTCTCTACGCGGAGGTAACTCCGGGCAAGGCCAAAATGTTGGTCAAACTGTTTCTGGAAGAGGGCGACCCCCGGTTCGAGCACGTCATGGGGGCCACAGTGGAAAACGAGAGGATTCCCTCGGTGATGGAGTTCGCCCGCTTCAACCGGGAAAAGCGGGTGATCATGGAGCGTTGCGGACGAATCGATCCGGAACAGATTCATGAATATATCGCCGACGGGGGTTACGGTGCATTGGCCGCCGCCCTCGGCCGGACGCCTGAAGCGGTGATTGCCGAAATCGAGGCGGCTGGGCTGCGGGGACGCGGCGGGGCTGGATTTCCCACGGCCAGAAAATGGCGGGCGGGGCGGGCGGCATTGGGCAGCGATAAGTTGATCGTGTGCAACGCCGATGAGGGCGATCCCGGCGCCTACATGGACCGCACCCTGCTGGAAAGCAACCCCCATCAGGTTATCGAAGGCATGATCATCGCCGCTATGGCCGTGGGCGCCGCCCGGGGCCTGTTTTATGTGAGGGCCGAATATCCCCTGGCGGTGCGGATTCTGACCGCTGCTGTCGAGCAGGCCAGGCAAATGGGTTTTCTGGGCGCGGATATCCTGGGCAGCGGACTGGATTTCGACATCGACCTGTTCCAGGGGTCCGGTGCGTTTGTCTGCGGCGACGAGACCGCCCTGATCCGATCGGTGGAGGGCTACCGGGGTATGCCCAGGCACCGCCCGCCTTATCCGGTGGAGCGGGGGCTGAACGGCCGACCCACGGTGATCAACAATGTCAAGACCCTG
>JAGTUY010000251.1 GCA_018224455.1 Desulfosarcina sp. | reverse complement strand
GTCCATGGCGGCGGCATGAAAGTTGGGTGACGAGACGGCGGCGACGACCGGTTCAGCCAGGATCCGGCCCACGGCATCGGGCGGCGACACGTTTTCGGCAGGCATGGTGCCGGTGCCGGGAAAATGGCCGAAGAGGATCTGACGGGCTTCCTCGAGGGGCTTCATGTTAAGATAGACGTTGCGTTTGGCGTTCAAGGGTAACTCCCGTTAGCTTTGTAAGCGTGAAACTAAAAAATAGAGAACCGCAGAATGTCCAATCTCGAATAACAAATTTCGAAGGATGGTATCGCTTTGCGATGTCGATGATTAAAAAAACGGTAGAATACCTTCCTTCGATATTCTGCGGTTCCTTGTTCGATATTGGAAATTCGCTTTAATTTAAAAAAACCCGAATTGGGTGGTGGCCTTCATAATGGCATCACCTCAACCGTCGTTCCCTTATCCAACCCTTCGGTATTCATGCCGATGGCGATGAGGCCGCTGGCCTTGACCATGGTGTTGATCAGTCCGGATTTGCCCAGGACAGGTTCGGCCATGGTCTGGCCGTCGACGTCATAGAGGCGCACGCGCACATAATCCACGCGCCCCTGGGCCGAGGCCAGGTTGCGGTTCAGGACGGCCTGAACCGGAAATCGCCGCACCGTCTGCGACAATCCGCAAAGCCGGTCCAGAAAAGGACGCACCACCACGGCAAAGACCACCATGGCGGATACGGCGTGGCCGGGCAGCCCCCAGAATGCCTTGCCGCCCGAGCGGGCCAGGATGGTCGGTTTGCCGGGGCTGATGGAGATGCCGTGGACCAGGATCGCGGTGTCGGGAAGGGCGTCGAGAACCTGCACGGTAAAATCCCTGGCCCCCACCGAACTGCCGCCGGAAATCATGACCATGTCGGTGGATTCGAGGGCGCGTCGGCACTTGTCCATGAGGTCGTCGCGATGGTCCCTGACGATGCCGAAGACCATCGGCATCCCGCCGGCCGCCAACACCTGGCCGGACAGGGTCTGGGTGTTGATATCCCGAATCTGTCCTTCGCCGGGCACCTGGTCCACCGGCACCACTTCGTCACCGGTGGAGATGATGCCCACCCGGGGGCGCCTGAAGACGGCCGTCTCCGTCCGCCCGCAGGCAGCCAGCAGCCCGGCCTCCTGGGGACGGATTTGCGTGCCTGCTTTCAGTGCCGGTTGGGTATGCCGGATGTCCTCGCCCTTTTCGATGACATGCTGGCCCGGGGCCACACTCCGATACGCTTCGATGGTGGTGTCGTCAAGGGCATCGGTGTGTTCGACCATGATGACGCTGTCTGCACCCTCGGGCAGCATGCCGCCGGTGGCGATCCTGGCCGCCTCACCGGGACCGATGGAAAAGTCGGGCCGACCCCCCATATTGATTTGCCCGCGTATGTTCAGATAGGCGGGGTTGGCCTCAGATGCGCCGAAGGTGGACGACGCCTTGACGGCAAATCCGTCCATGGTGGAGCGGTTGAAATCGGGAATGTCCACATCGGAGTAGACATCCTCGGCCGTCACCCGACCCAGACAGTCGACCAGCGCCACCGTCTCCGTGTCCACCGCTGAAAAGGATCTGGCGTGGGCCAGGACCCCTTCGATGGTCTCGACCTTGAAAAACTCTTTCATGACATTGCGATCTCTTTTTGCTATTCATGCGCTTTATTGAAAGCTGCCATCGCCGATGCGCAAGTTGCCGGCCGGCTCAATGATCGGCGATAACGGTCGTGACTCGGTAATCGCCATGGCAACACAGACAGCATATATTCTGTATCCCATTTGAAAAATTCAAGGGAACAATGTCCAATTTCGAATGTCGAAGGCAGGGATCACTTCGTGATGGCGATATTAAAATTAGGCAGCATACCTTCCTTCTTCATTCTACGGTTCCTTGCTCGATATTGGATATTCTCTTTTCTAAGGCCTCGCCCCCAACCCCACCATGCTGGCCAGGGAGCGGGCCATGGTGTCCAGGAAGGCTTCGTCAGGTAGGGTGATGGTCATGTTTAAACGGCCATCCGCCGTCCTTTCCATGCAATCACCCAATTTGGCTTTGAACGCTCCTGCCATTTGATCCAGGCCTTCACCGTTTGACTGGTCCGCGAACATCTCGCCGATAAAGGCAAATGCGGCCCCGACCAACTGGCCGCCGGCGGCCGCCACCTTCTCTTTTCTGGCCAGGGCGGCGGCCGTTTTTTCGGCTTCGGCCTTCATGCTCTCATCTTCGGCCGCCTCGGGCCGGGCTCCCAGCAGGATCTCCATGCGGCGTTTGAGTTCTTCCATGCCCGTGCTCATCTCCACCTGGCTGGTGTCGGTGTCCGGATCCAAAACCGCCAGCGAAAGTTGATGCTTGGCCGACAGGGTGGCCAGCAGGTTCTCCTCCAGGGTGTCGGTGGTGACCAGCAAAAAGACCTGTACCGGCTGCTGCTGGCCCATGCGATGCGCCCTGGAAATGCGTTGTTCCAGCACGGCCGGATTCCAGGGCAGATCCACATTGATCACCGTATTGGCCGCCTGCAGGTTCAGGCCCGTGGCACCGGCATTGGTGGTGAGGAACAGCATGCAGGCCGGATCGTCCTGGAAGCGGTGGATCAGCTGCTGTCGTTTTTTCTGGGGTACTGAGCCGTCCAGGCGCACGTAGTTCATCTGGCGAGCCTCCAGCAGGGGCTGGATCAGGTTGAGCATGGTGGTCCATTCGGAGAACAGAACGATCTTGCGGTCCGCTTCGGCCTTGAGTTGGTCAAACAGATCGCCAAGCTCGGCCAGTTTGCTGGAGTAGCCCGGGGCCTGTTTGTCCACCAGAAAGGTGCTGTCGGCGCACATGCGACACATGAGCAGGGCTTTTTGCAGCCTGAGCAGGTCCATTTCCGACAGATACTTCTTGTTGATGATGGTCTGAACGATGTTGCGGTGGCCCTTTTGCATGTCGAGCTGTTCGTCGGTTGGGGCGATGCGGATCACCTCGGTGGTGCGCGGCGGCAATTCCTCCAGCACCTGCCGGCGGGTGCGGCGCAGCAAAATTGGTTGCAGTGTCTCACGGAGCTGGTCCAGATGCTTGTATCCCAGCAGCTTGCCCTTCTCATCGACGACCCGGTGGCGATTGAAAAACCGGAAGGCCGGACCTAGGCGCCGGTCGTCGATAAACTCCACCACCGAAAAAAGCTCATCCAGGCGATTCTCCAGGGGCGTACCGGACAGCACCAGGGCAAAGGGGGATTTGAGCGCCTTGACAATCCGGCTGGTCTTGGCTTCCCAGTTCTTGATGCGCTGGCCCTCGTCCAGGATGATCAGGTCCCAGGCCACACGTTCGATGGCCAGAATATCGCGCAGTACCTGTTCGTAATTGCAGACCGTGAAAAACCGATCATCCGCATATTGCGCCGGCCGCTCCTTGTGGCTGCCCAGCACAAGACGGACGCTGCGATCGCAGAAGCGCCTGATTTCGTTGCGCCACTGGGACTTGAGGGAGGCCGGGCAGATGACCAGCACCTTGGAAATCGAGGCATGGCGGGAGAGCAGTTCGGCCACACCGATGCCCTGGATGGTTTTACCCAGGCCCATATCGTCGGCCAGAACGGCCCGGCCAATTCCGGCCGCAAAGGCGATGCCGTCCAGCTGGTAGGGCCGCAGGTCGGTCTTCAGCAGGGTCTTGCGCAGGGGATGGACCGCCGGGTCCCTGCGGATCTCGGTCATTACCGCCGTCATGCGCTGTTGAAAAAGCAGCTGCTGAATATATTCCTCGGCATCCGGATAGATTGTCACCGAGGTGCCCTGGCGTTCCACCTGGCCGATACGCTGCAGCAGATCCTTGGGGTCATCGATGGCCTTATTCTTCAATGGTGCCAACAGGGAGTGGATCGGCATTTCCAGACCGTCGGGAAGCAGCAGGCGAAGCTCCAGGTGACGGCCATAGCGCAGATAAACGCCGATCTCTTCGACGATTGCCGGGGTGTCCTGCACGGTCTTGTTGAATTTGGCCCGGCCGCGCTCCAGGGCATAGAGGATATGCTTGCAGGTGCCCAGGGTGTTCTTGCGGAAATCGGGGCAGGCGCAATAGGATTCGCCCGGCTCCCAGCCGCGCAGGGCCAGGCGGTAGCTTTTGCCGGAGAGCGGGTTGGTAACCACGTAATCGGTCCACAATTGCTGTGGGTTCATGGACGTGAGGCGCATTTTTTCGTCACGGGCGCGCTGCCGGCGTTCGTTGATGGCCTGGTCGACCAGGGCCGCTTCGTCCAGGCTTTCGATGGGGGTGCGCTCCGGGGGCGGCGCCGACAATCCCAGGGTCAGTTTTTCTTCCAGAACCAGGGAGAGGGCGGCCCCTTGATGCATACAGGCGCCGTTGCAGACGCTGCAACGCAGGTCGAAACGCTGCCGCTTGTCGTCGCTCAGGCTGATGGTTACCGTGGCTTCATCCACCTCCAATCGAAATTGCCGGTGGTCCAGGTTCACCTGTTCATCCAGGTCGATTTCGAATTTGCCGCCTTGCATGATCAGTTCCCGGCCTTGGGGGCCCAACAGTTTAGCGGCTTGCAAAAAGGACAGATGGGAGAGTTTGTCTCGCAGGGTTCTCATAACACGCCTCCTGATTGATCGAATCGGTTCAGCTTTCTATACCGTTCTCTGCATACATTTGCAACGTGAGCGGGTTAAATGCTATCTGTTTTAAAACAGCGCCCTGGAAAGGTTCGGGCGGGTACACCCATGGATTCATAAAGGATGGACGCGGTATGATGACCGACAACTACCTGAAACTGGCCAGG
>JAGTUY010000250.1 GCA_018224455.1 Desulfosarcina sp. | reverse complement strand
GCCGCTGAGCAGCAGCAGATCGCATCCGCTGTCAATATGGCTGCGGATGGCCGCCGTGATCAGGTGTTCGTCGTCCGGTACGAATGATATGCCTGCCACCTCGGAGCCCAGATCTTTAATTTTACTGCTCAGAATGGGCGCGAATTTGTCCTCGATCAAGCCGTGATAGACTTCGCTGCCGGTGACGACCAATCCGGCCCGGGCTTTTTTCAACGCCTTGACGCGGACCACCCCGCCGTTTTGGGCGGCAATGGCGGCCGCGCGCTCCACCGGGGCCCGCTTCATGACCAGGGGGATCGCCCGGGTGGCGGCCACCAGTTGCCCTTGGTTGACCAGGGTGTGGCTGTGCAGGGTGGCACACATGACCTCGTCCACCATGTTGAAGGCGGCCAAGGCAGCAGCATCGACGCTCAGCAGGCCGTCCATGGCGGCATGCAGGCCGATTTTGCCTTCCCTGGGGTCGTCCTCCCAACGAATGCCTTCACCGGCCAGACCCTCGGCGAGCATTGCCGCAGCCTGGTTTTCGTGGATTTCGTCATCGGCCAGGTCGATTAAATAAAGGTGGTTCTTGCCCAGTTTCTGCAGGTGGCAGATGTCTGCGTTGCACACCTCGTGGCCCTGGCGGAAGGCCGGCCCCTTGAATTCGCCAGGTCTGATCTCGGTGATGTCGTGAGCCAGCCGGGTGCCGACGGCGTCTTCGACCTTGATTTTTTTTAACATAACGACCTCTCTAAAGGGTTCCCAAGTAAAACGGTAAGGCTTTCAGTGGATGGTGAGACTTCGGTTTCCGGCATCGCCATCGCTATTTATTCTTTTCGCCTGGGCAGGCTCGCCGGGAGACCAGTTCATATCGGGCCAGGATACCTCCCTGGCGTGGGTGAAATAGCCGGCGCCGGAGCAGGGACGGCACACCGGGCGGTTCTCAATGATGGATTCGCGCTTATCCCTGATCACCTGCCCGCAGATGCTGCAAACGATCTTGCGGCGCGTCGGCCCCGGAAGGTCGCATTCGTCGATATTCACGCGCACCTTCTGGACCCTGAAGAGGACACTGTCAGGCATACGCTTGTAGGCAGCCAACTGCCGCGGTCCTTTTTCGGCAATCTCGGGTGCGTAGACGGCGGCCAAATCACGCGCCTCTTCCGTTGAGATGACGCGAAACGCCTTGCCGGTTTCCAGATTCATAAAGGTCGCCGCCATGATGCCGTAGTCGACGAATTTAAGACTGCGCCGCCCCAGCTTGACACCGGTGACATGGGCCACCGCATCGGCCGTGCAGCGGTCCATCTCCACATAGACGATCAGCTTCTTGATCTGGTCCCGCCGGGTGGGCTCGTCCAGGCCGATCAGACGGCAGCCCAGCATGGCCATGCGTACGCCCACAACCTGACCGGGACAGAGGTGACCGTGGGCCTGGGCCGATTCGCTCAACAACGTTTCAAACGGTTGCATATGGTTTGCCCTCCGTGTGGCGCGCAGGTGCGTGCTCGCCATATCCGGCTTTCAGGATGGGGATTCAGGCCCCGGCTGGCGCCGGCGCGGCATGGTCCACCGGCAGATCCGGCAAGGCCTCCCGATCTTCGGCTACAAAAATCCGCAGCACCGATGCCAGGAGGCGGTAAAAATCGGTTCGGGCGTGTTCGGCGACCTTGTCGGCAAAGGCCGGAACCCAGGCCCCCAGGTGTTTTTCCAGGAAAGTTCGCTGCTGGCGGACGTTTGCCGCCAGCAGTTCGCGGTCGCCGGCCTCGACGGCCGCAAGCGTCTGATGAACGAGCACATGCATGAACTCCAGTTCGGCACAGAGGTGATCCGGCGCCTCCTTGAAGTCCGGTGACAGATCCAGACCGATGCTAAGGTAATGCTGCCGTACATCCATGGTCGAGGCGCCCATCAGCTGACGTTTGTCTTCCAGGTATACCGAACCGTAGGGCGGTGCCGGCACATGGAAGGGGCCGACGAAGAGGGCGGCATGATCGATCGTGATGGTGTGCAGGATTTCTTCAGAGTAGCGGTCGGCCGCCAGGCGGGCGGCGTCCGAACCGGCGCTGGACGCGAGCAGCGCCAGCGCCGAGGCCGTTTCCCCCAATACGTCGGGTAGGGCCGGCGATGGCGGGCGAAAGGCCTCGGCCAGCTGCCGGTAAGCAGCTGCTCTTGCGGTTTCCTGTTGCAGCAGTTTGGATGCGGCGGTCATCGCTCACCTTTCTATCGGGCATTGCGTTTGTCGGTTGGCGGGCTGTCGGATCGGCCACCCACAGCAATTTTGATTGATTCCGGATCCGGGCCGCACGGATCTCCCCCCGGCCGCGGCCATTACCGGAAAAGTCCCGGCTCAGGCCGCGGCGGCGGTTATCGCCGCCGGCCCGGCGTCAATGTTCGGGCGTGGTCTCCAGCCTGAGATAGCGCTCGCCAAGGGTATAGACCAGAAACATGACGGAAAAACCGGCCAGCGCCACCAATACTTCGTAAACGGTGGGCATGTAGGTGACAAATTCGGGGCGGCCCTCGGCCATCTGGCCCAAGGGCCGAATCACACCGCTCAGCACGAACTCCAGCCGGCCGGCAAACATGCCCAGCAGCACCAGAAAGCTGGCCGTGATTTTGCCCCAGGCGGTTTTGCGGATTTGCGGCAGCAGCATCAACAGGGTGGGGGCGGCCAGTCCCAGCCACAGTTCGACGTGGTAGGGAAGGGATCCGATCATGTGCTTGAAGGCCCGGAAATCTTCCCCTGCTGAGGATATACCGCCGATGACGGTCCGCCAGAAGAACAGAATCAGCACCACGCCGGCGATGACGCCCATGATCTTGGCCATTTCGTTGTACAGGGCGGCTGCGTTTTCCGAACCGGAACGGCCCAGCAGGCGCTCGGAAACCAGGCTGAACAACAGCAGCGCGGCGATGCCGGAGGCGAAGCCGGTGAGGGGGAAGTAGACCGAAAAGAAGGAGGCGTTCAAGGTCGGTCGCGCATCGGTCATGCCCATCAGCCAGCCCAGGGTGGTGGACGTGCCGATGGCGATCAGAAATATTACGACCCCGAGGGTTCTGCTGACTTTGGCGGTGTGGATGCGCCAGAAGGCGAGCAAAAGTACCACGATGTAGACATGGTAGAGCATCGCCAGCCACCACAGCGGCGATGCCGGGTTGGGGGAAAGAAAGATGTAGATGACCTGCAAGGGCGCGCCGATGTGCAGAATGAGGCACACGAAGGAGCCCATGAGGACCGCGATCTCGAGATAGACCGTGCGTTTTTCGATCGGGTCGTAACGGTGAATGCCGAAGACGACGGGGATCGAGGAGACAAACGCCAGCCCCGCACTTGTCAGACTGAAGAAAATGTAGGTTGACAGCGGCAGGGTCCAGACCAGGACGTCGGTTTTGGCGTAAAGGGTAAAGCCCACCGTGTACACGCGATAGGCGGTGAAGAGGCCTGCGAGAATGCCGAGGCCGAGGAGGCCGTACCAAAGCTTTGCCTTCATCATACCGCTCCTTTCGTT
>JAGTUY010000249.1 GCA_018224455.1 Desulfosarcina sp. | reverse complement strand
GTTGGACCCTGGCGATGGCTGTCTTGCCGACCCAACCACCGTGATCCTATTTGACGGCCGGCGGGTGCAGGTGGCGTGCCGGCGTTAGGGTTAAAAGCGATTATGGGATCTCAACTTCTGCAGGAGCGATGAGGTTCGGGTTTTCCGCCTCTGACAGTTTCGGCAGTGAAATAGACCGCAGCTGCCATCCCCGGTGGCGTAAAATGCCCGAAAAGGGCGGTTGGCCAACCACGTTGCCCACCAGTTTGACGGCATGCTGATCGAATCCGGCTTTGATTTCGACCGTCTCGCCTTCGGCATGCTGCATGACCGGTTCCGGCGAGAGATAGCGGGCCACGGTCTTCTTGCAGTTTGCATGGATACTGCGCACGGCGGCCCCGATCTGACCGTCTTCATAAAGGGAAAGATCCTCTTGGAAAAAATCCATCAACCGTCCCTCACGCTGGAGCACGGAAAAAAGATGCACAAACAGTCGTTGGTCATGTTTGTGGCGTTTATTTCGATCCGCATCGGATTCCCGGGGAATCGTGGCGGCCGGTTTATCGGTCAGCGGTGCGTCGGGTTGACGGTCCATCAGGTTGGCCAGGATGTTTTTTTGAAACAGCCACTGCAGAATTCCGAAAAAGATCACGAAAATGAACAGCGGCGCATACTCCACCACCTTCAACGGTGTGCCCACGTCCTGTGCGCGCCAGTAGAAACAAGCAAGAACGGCAAACAGGAGCGTCGAAAAAAAAAGCGATTGAAAAAAGGAGCGCAAAGCAAAGGAACTGGTTACGGTATCATGTTTCATGGGTCGGCCGCCTGTTAAATTCCTAAGTATTGAAGACTTCCTCGGCCACGCAGGTGAATATCGGCGGCCGTGTCAAGACGATGGCATACCGGTTTTTGCCTTGTGCAGGCCGGCCGGTTATGCTAATTATCAAAATATAAGCATCAAGTGACGCATCCCGGTTTGAGTGGGCCCAAAAAAGGCGCTACCGGCAAATGAACGACCCGAACGTATCATTGATATCCATGGCAGATAAATACAGACATCGCTTTGACTTTGATATCGGCTACCTGGTGAAAAGCCCATGCCGGGAATGTGTCGACCGTTATCTTTTTCCCGACTGCATGGACAACTGCATACCCCTCGACAAAATCCGCACGGTGCTTGCCAACAGCGTTTCCTGCTCACGGTCTTATTCGTCCGTGGAGTCCCACGCCATCTTTCATGAATCCAGAGACGAAAATTAAAAAAGCCTCCGGGTCGTCTTTTTCCGCCTCATCCCATCACCAGCTGCTCAACGCATCGGCTGCGTGACGAACCAATCGTTTTACCCTTCCGGGTGGGTTCACAATTATTTTTCGGACTTCTGATCGTCTTGTGGTCATTCAGCGACAAACCGATAGAGCACGGCCCCCCAGGTGACACCGGCACCCAGCCCCAGGAACATGACTGTGCTGCCGGCGCCGACGAGGCCTTTTTCGATTGCCTCGTCCAGAGCCAGTGGAATGCTGGCAGCCGTGGTGTTTCCATAACGCTGAATGTTGTTATAGACCTTTGATTCCGGAAGATCCAGGGCCTTGGCGAATGCCTGATTGATCCGCAGGTTGGCCTGATGGGGGATGAACAGATCGACTGCCGACAAAGGGATGTCCGCCTTTTTAAGGGCCTCCCCAACCACCTCTGGAAGGCGCCGAACGGCGGTCTTAAAAATATTCCTGCCGTCCATGGTGGGAAAATGTTTACCTTCTTTCAACATGTTTTCATCCAACCGTGGATTTTCACGCGATGCAGGCGCGAAGGTCATCAGGCTTTCGGCCAGGGAACCGTCGGCATGCAAACACGAGGATAGAACGCCCTCCTTGATATCCGTATCCGTGCCTTCCAGGCAGACAGCCGCCGCCCCGTCTCCGAAAATAACCGCTACATCCCGGCCCCGGGTCGAAATATCGAGCCCAGAACTGTGTACCTCGGCGCCCACCAGCAGTACGCGTTTGGCCAGATCGCTGCGTATGTAGGCGTCAGCGGTGGCCACACCATATAAAAAGCCGGTACACTGTTGGCGGATGTCCAGTGCCGGTGTGGACGACAGGCCCAGCTTATGGGCCAGCAGACAACCGGAACCGGGAAAAAAAAGATCCGGGCTCAGGGTGGCAAAAATGATCAGGTCGATCTCTTCAGGCGCCCATTCGGAGCGCTCCATGGCGATTTTTGAAGCCTCCAATCCGAGGTCGGAGGCACCGACGCCACCCGCTTCGGGGACCCAGTAACGCTGTTCAATGCCGGTGCGTTGAATGATCCACTCGTTGGAGGTGTCCATCCACTGCGCTAAGTCGTCATTGGTGACGAGACGGGTGGGCAGATAACGACCGGTTCCTTTGATCATGGTTCTTTTCATGGTGACTGACTCCCTGGTGCAATCCTGCCTCGTTTAACAGCGGCCTTTATCTTCACGGTGAACCCTCCCCGCTCCTTGCCGCGGTAAGGGTTCAAATATAAACCCGGTTAGTAAAATGATCAAGAAATTGTTCTGGTTATATGGGGGTCACGAATTTTTCGAACCGGATTGATCCGGTCAACGAAGCCAGCACTTAGCGTGCAGATCAGCCACGGTGCGGGCAAAACCAGGTTCCGAAGTAACTGGATATAGATAAAATACTTAAGTTTGTTCGACATTCGACGATATCTTAAAAGACGAATCAATACCAACGGGTAAACGTGTGGCAGAAATCGATAAACCAGAAAATAACAGCCAAGACGCTTCAGCAGACATGAATGAAGACGAATTGGTTGCATTCCAAAAAATCATGGGTGACGTTGACAGCCAGGAAGAAAAACAATCTGACGGTTCCCCCAATGATGCCAGGATTGGAGAAAAGGACGAACAGCAACGGGGTGAGGGAGACCCGTCAACACTCAGCGAAGATATCGAACCCATTACCAGCCCAAACCCCACCGATCCAGCGGCTGTCAATTCTGAGGACCGCGGAGATGACAGTTTAGACGAGGATCAGCAAAGGGCTTTTGAGAGCATCATGGCCCAGATTGAGGGCGATGATCCGGCCGAGGCGGGTTCGTTAAAAGAAACGGGCGACTTGTCTGAATCGGAACCCGCTGATGATTTTTCCGCCGGTTTGCAAAAGCTGGTAAAAGAAGCCGATGCGGTCGATGACGCAGGGCCTGAAGACGGGCAACATCTTGAATTACAGAATGATGAAACGCATCGTAGTTCTTATGATATCGAAAATATATTGACAGCGATCGCATTAAGCGACGATGAGTCCCATTTGACGGAAGCCGCTTCGGAGGACTCGGGTTCGGAAAAGGCAACCGTCGAAGCGTCAGAAAAGAAATGGGTTGACGATAGCACCGTTGCCCCTCAAAAAGCGGACAGCGGCCTTGCGCACACAGACCGCCCCCAGACCGCAACATCGGCCGAGCAAATCGGGAAAACCGCCGAACCGGATGAAAGGCCCCTGGTTAAAGGCCCGTCAGTCGACCCCCGATCGGCAACCAACCCGACATCCGCCCGCCTTAAAGACCGGCAGAAACCAAAGCCGCTGCACGAAAGGTCGAAACCTGCCATCGGCAGGCCAAAGAAAGCCGTCCTGGCCTCAGGTGTCGTTATCCTGTGTCTCGCTCTGGCGGGATATTTTTACGGGATTTCCCAAACCATGCTTGCATCAAAGCCCGTTGCCGCGGATACAAACCTCGATGGCCGGGATACCGCCGAGGCTGTTCAGTCGGCGATTCAGGTGCAGAATCCGGTCACCGCCGTTCACGGACCATCCGATCAATCCCGTCTCAGCTCAGCTGCCGAAAACCTGGACCGATTGCGCGGCCAAATCACTGAAAAACAGTCGGAAATTGGGGAATTGCGCGCCTATTACCAGGCCGGAATCGATACGGAAGTCCAAGGCATCGCCGATAAGGTCAGGAACGCGGGTGAAGGCGGAATAACATTTGAATCGGCGATAGCGGATCCGAGCATCAGTCTGGGGCTTTCGGCGATTCAACGGCGAGATGCCTATATCAAAAAACTGGAGACCCCGGCAAGTATCCTCGATCAGTGCAGGGAAGAGTTGCTGTTTTTATCCCGCAAGGCGGCTTTGCTGGCCCTGATGGCCGGCAAGACCAGCGATATCGATATTGATGGTTTCATTAAGCAGGCGGATGAAATCAGAAATATGCGTGACAGGGAACTTTCCCAACTAAACATCGACGCGGTTCCGGTATCATCGCGGACCTTGGCGTCCATCTGGCAGGATATCGAAAAACGCCTCTCAACGACACCGGTAAAAACCGATATCGAGAACCGGGTGACCCATACCACCGACAACGCAACGATCTGGGGAAATATCTGTGATGGCGATTTTTCCCAGAAACACATGCTGACCGCCCTGTCGCCGGATGCGGCCGGCTGCCTGACCCGATGGAAAGGCAAAGATCTGTTCCTCGGTGCGTTGACCGAGCTGTCACCCGATGCAGCCCGTCATCTGGCTGCCTGGGAAGGGGACTGGCTGGGGTTGAACGGCCTCAGGGAACTGTCACCCGAAACGGCTGTTCACCTGTCCCGGTGGAAGGGCAAAGGATTATCCCTGAACAGCCTTTCCCGTCTTTCCCCCCGGGTGGCAGCCATCCTTTCCGACTGGCAGGGGGATCAGATCGAAATGATCAATGTAAAACACATGGTCCACTGGGAGAACCCCAAAACCCGGCTGTTTCTTTCCGAGGATCTGAAACGCAAGCTCAAGGCCACAAGGAAATAGGCCGTGAACGCATCCACGATCACATATCGATTGCTGATGGCTGTTATTATCCTGGTGTTGCTGGTATTGCCTTTGACCGTGACGGCAAATGACAAAGCGGAGCTGCTGCGTCAGACCATGGCGGAAATCGCTTTGCTTAACCGTCAGATGGCCCAGAGGAAGACGGATGCCGTAGGAATCCGGGACGCGCTGGCGGAACGACTGGAAGTGATCAAAACAGAGGCACGGCGGGAACGGCGGGAAAAAGGAATCAACACCGAAGTGGAAGCCTTAAAAAACCCGAGGCTGCTATACGATTTGATGCTGATCGCCGAAATTCAGGCATACATTCACAGATATACGCAAAAGATAGGCGACTACCGGGTGGCCTGCGACCGACTCAGTTATCTGTATCAGCAGGCTGACGACGACCTGAAAATCGTACGCACCCTTTCCGGTATGAAAATCGACGCACTCGTTTCACAGGCCGAAAAGACCCTCGACGGTTACCGTCCCGAGGCTCAGACCATCGTCATTCAGCCCGACAAATTGACCATCGAAGCGCCGGAAAAAATGTGGCACGCCCTCAAAAAAGGCCAATAAATAACAAAGCGGCCTTTTCAGGATCCTCGGCTTTTGGCAGGCTTTTTCCATGTTGAACCAAATACAGTGCCATGACCTTACCT
>JAGTUY010000248.1 GCA_018224455.1 Desulfosarcina sp. | reverse complement strand
GCCGTTGCCTTCCTCTCGCCGAATAAATCCATGCACGCAGGCAGCCGCGGTACGCCATAAGCAACTTGATCTTCTTTTGAAACCCATATAAAACAAGGAAACTATTGCCCAGCAGCCCTCACGGAGAATGGTCATGGCCGAAGCGACCCTCACCACCCTGCAAAAGGCCTTTGCCTTCAACATGGACCACGACAAGTACGGCACCATCGCCGAAATCGGTGCCGGCCAAGAGGTCTCACGCTGTTTTTTTCGGGCCGGCGGTGCGGCCGGCACCATCGCCAAAACCATATCGGCCTACGATATGTCATTCAGCGATGCCATCTATGGCGAGGAGAAAGACAAGCGCTACGTGACCGAAGGTCGAGTAAAAAAAATGCTCGACAAGGAATTCAACCTGGTATTGCAACGGGTCGGCGATAAACGTCCTAAAAAATCGACCTATTTTGCCTTCGCCGATACGGTAACCGCTCGAAGCTACAGCCAGCAGGGCGAATGCCATGGCTGGTTGGGGATTAAACTGCAGGTGACCCCCGGTGCCGATCCGTGTGAAATTTTGATTCATATCCGCATGCTGGATGAAAGCAATGACCAGCAGCAGGAGGCCGTGGGTATATTGGGCGTCAACCTGATCTATGGGGCCTTCCACTTTCATTCCCGCCCGGAACGCCTCATCCAATCCCTGGGAGAAAACCTGGATTGGGGACGCCTGGAGGTCGACCTGATCCGTTTTAGCGGCAGCTACTTTGCGGCTATCGACAATCGCTACATGGCCTTGAAACTGGTCCAGACGGAATTGACCGATGCGGTTGTCTTCGGCGCCGACCGAAAGACCTTGGTTCATCCATCGGAACTGTTCTACAACCGTGACGTCATGGTCATGCGCGCCATGTTCAGGCCTGTGACCCTTGTGAATGTGGACATGATGACCAGCGGTATGGAATTATTCTCCCGTATGTGCCCGATCAGACCCGAGCCCCCCATTATGGCACCGGAAATTTCAGTCGCCGAGATGCGCAAACAAAACAGTTATGACATGAAAGACATTCTCGATCGTGTCGACTGCCTGAACATCCTGAATTACCCCGTCATCGTTTCCAACTATCTGCGTTATTTTCGCCTGTCCGACTATCTGGGTCGCTATACCCGCGGCAAGGTGGCCTTCGTCATGGGGATCCCCAACCTGGAGACCCTGTTTAACGACGCCTACTACGACGGCTTGAAGGGTGGCATCATCGGCGCGTTTGGCGCTCTTTTCGACCGTGACACGTTGATATTTGTATACCCCATGTACCGGGACGGCAACCCTGACAATTTGGTGACCACCGACAACTTTCCCGTCCCCGGGCATTTGAAACACTTCTATGCCCACCTGCGGGCCAACAAAAAAATCCTTCCGATTCACCATTACAATCAAGCCCACATGCACATCTGGCCGGACGCGATCCTCGAGCAGGTCCAAAAAGGAACCGGTCCGTGGCAAAACTCCGTTCCCGAAGCCGTGGCCCGGGAGATAAGCAGTCGCTGTATGTTCGATTTTTGTAAAATTACCATTTCCTGACCGGCACTGCCGAATCGGAATCGCTGCCGGTGATCGGTTGTCAAAAGTGGTTCCCGATCAGGTCTGAACGATTTCAAAGGTATTGCCCTTGAACAGATTCCATTTTTCCGATACCTTTGTCTAAAAACACGGTGTCGAACGCATTTCGTCTTTCGCATGTTTAACCGTGATACGCACGGGTTTGGTGAACGAGCCCCTTCCAGTCGGGACGGCAAGATGGAAACTGTTGGGAGTTACCTGAAAAAAGAGAGGGAATCCAAGAATATCAGTCTGCGTGAACTGTCCCAGTTGACTAAAATTTCAGAGTTGTATCTGAAATACATAGAAAAAAATGAGTTTGAGAAACTTCCGCAAGGCCCTTATATCAAAGGATATATTGCATCCTACTCCCGATTAATCGAGGGAAACATAGACGAAGTCATTGCATTGTACGAGGCCTTACATAGAAAGCAGATTCAAACCGAGGACATTCAACCCGACATCCCGACGCACAGTGGAGGGAACGGTCCACCCGAAAAGCCCAAAATAAAGCATCCGAAGAAGCCGAAGCGTTCCCGGTTTGGTGAGGTTAAATCGATATTCAATGCCGTCGTATCATCCGTACCTATCAACAGTGACTCATTCAAGGCAGCGGGCACCTCAATCAGGAACATCGGTTCGGCGATACGAAAAAACAGGAATTGGCTCGATAGCGTTGTTTCGTTTTTTAAGAAGATCGCTTTATCTTGGTCCTGGCTGGTTGCTTTCTTTGCTCTGTTCGGCATCGCCATCCTGGCGCTTGCCGGATTTGGCTTCTACCATCTGTTTATCAATGATCCCGACCCATTGCCTGTTGTCCCCTTGCAGCACGTGCAAGACCAGGACGCACGGTCAATGCCTGCCATTGGTTCTGAACAGTCGGTCTTGCCCTCAGCATCCACCGACGCAGCCGCAACTGCCGATCCACTGAACGAACCTGCCGACAACCAGCAGCGCCTTGAGCCTGCCAGCCCGCCTGATGCTAAAAAAAAGGCGGCAACGTCGTCCACCGATCCCGACGCTGCGGCACCCCGCACCAAGTCAGAAGCCGATAAGTCATCCGGCACGTCCAACCTTGTCACACCGACCAGCACCCCGTTATCCGGCTCATCTTCAACGGCGGAGACCGCCGACTCCAGCCGAACCACCGCCGGCAATGAAAGCCAGATGCAATCGGGCCAAAGGGAGTTGACGGCCGGTCCATCACCGGAGACGACAGCAGTCGATGCAGAGCTGAGCGTGTTGCAGGCCAGCGTCTGTACAGAAATACAAAACCGGATGCCGGCGGGTGTCGATACCTCTTTTCCCACATCCGCCCAACGGGTTTTTGTGTGGAGCGCCATTGAAGCCAAGCAGGTTCCAACCAAAATCCGGCATATCTATTATTTTGATGGGCAAAAAGTCAGTGATGTCGCCCTGGATGTAGGGTCGAGCTACTGGCGGACATGGAGCTTCAAGAATATTTCTGATAATCGTTATCGGGGCGAATGGCGGGTCGATATCGCCACGTCCGGCGGAAAGGTGCTGCGGGTCCTTTACTTTGTGGTCCGATGAGCCTTTCGATTCTGCCATCACCTTCACCGAGCTTCCATATGGCACCAACCCAAAAAAACGGAACGAAACGGTCGGAATCCATCCACTGGTGAGTGTGTCGTCCTGCCGGCAGGACGGGTGGTGACGTTGAAGTGTTAAAGAAAACTGCGGGACTAGGTGAATGGCTGATGAACCCTTTACCAGATAATCGCCAATATTCTCGCCGTACTGCCTATATAATTGCAGAATACACCGTGTTAGAAGGGATTTTCCGAGATAAAATAAAAAATATTGGTGCTGGCGGTTTATTCATCAGGACAGATAGAAAGATTGCCGTCGGACAGCCTATTTCAATCCGATTCCCATTGTTTAATTTTGACAAAACCCTTCATGCATCCGGTAGGGTCGTTCGAAGAGATCCTGATGGATTTGCAGTGACATTCACTGACACGATCTCTGGCTTGATCTGCAAGAAGGGTCACTTCCCAGAGATTTTTCACGAGGGGGAACAAAACAAATAAATGGAACCCTCCCCGCGGCAAGCCACGTTGGTGGTTACCTTTACGTGTGATGAAGCGTTAAGAAAGAAGGTGAATGGACGGCGATGATACTCATTCCAACCCAAGGCCCGGAGGACTGGAAGCACCTGCTGGCAGATCCTGATCTGCAATGGAAAGCAGGATACGCTGCATATGCGCTGGCCCACCGTTGGGAGGAATCCAAGGGTTTTCCCAGCGAGATTAAGGAGGCTTTAGCGTCGGTTCCGGGGCTTGAAGATGTTGAGTTGCTCTTGGCGATCCCGGAGTACAAGATTAGCCTCCCGGGAGACGGGGCGGCTTCGCAGAACGACCTATTCTGCCTTGCAAGAAACCGGCAAGGTCTTGTGAGCATCATGGTTGAGGGTAAAGTCAACGAACCTTTTGGACCGCTTGTCAGTGAGTGGTATGATGACCCGTCACCTGGTAAGGTGAAGCGGTTGAATTTCCTGTGTCGGACAATGGGACTGGATAAAGACCAAGTCCAAGGAGTCCGTTACCAACTCTTGCACCGCACCGCTTCAGCAATATTGGAAGCCAAACGGTTCAAGGCGTTAACGGCCGCCATGCTCGTTCATTCATTTAGCCCAACATACAACTGGTTTGAAGACTATGCCGCTTTCGCGGATTTGTTTGAGACCTATACAAGCATGGATCAAGTCCATTCTGCCGGGAAAATTGGTGACATCCACCTTTATTTGGCCTGGATCAAAGGGTGACCATGTTCTTAGCTGTTTGCGGTTGAAATTTGGCTGCCAAGAGGCACGCCCTCCGGTGTTTCCAATTGACACCTATTTTCCAGGGGCCTATAAGTTTCGCTGCCAGTTAATCCAGGTTCGCTCACTGTTTCAATCCACCAAGTAAAGGCGCGTGTTGTCCGCAGTACGCCACAAGGGGAGAAACCGTATGCAAGACCGAATGCGTAAAGCCTCTTTGTTATGGATAGCGATTACCGCCCTTGCGTTGGTTGCCGTCATCTGGGCAGGCTATTGGCTTTTTAAAGACCATGGTGAGGAGACCCTGCCGCCCGCATCCTCCCCATCACTGCCAAAAATGGCTAACCTGCCGAGCAAGCAAGCGGAGATAAACCCTCCGCCCAAACCCACCTATGCGCCGGATGCCCCGGTTCTCGAGCAGGCCAGGCAGGTCCTGCGCGAGGGGATCACGCCCGCAGAAGCCTTCGCCATGGCCGCAACCCTGCCTGACAAACCCGAACGGGCGGATGCGGCGTTTCTTCTTCTGGAATATGCCGCGGAGAGTGGAAATGCCGAAGCGGCAATGGCCGTGGGAGAGTACTATGACCCCAGTTTGGAGCTGCCCAGCGGTAGTATTCGTAAAAATCCTGCCCAAGCCTTCGAATGGTACCAGATCGCCCTGGCGGGTGGCGCTACTGAATCCAGGAATCGGCTGACAGACCTTCGCCGATGGGTGGTCGCCAGTGCCGAAAACGGGGCTGCCGACGCGCAGGCACTTTTAGACGCCTGGCCTTAACCGAAACCGCCGACACCCTCAATAATGCCTGGGTCTCGATGCCCCTTTGACTTGCGAGGAAAAACCATGGAAAAACGATTTTGGGGAGGACCCCGTCCAGGGAGCTTATTTCGTATCGTCACCCCCATGTTGATATTGTTCTATTTTTCCACTATCTTGACCCTTGATCATGAACCAGCCCGGGCAGACTCTCGACGGGCCCTTTTAATACCGGGAAAAAAAACACTCTACCAGCGGGTGATCACCCATCCTGGTGCCCACCTCTATGAAGGGGCATCGACCGCTTCTGCCGTCCGAAAAGGATGGATACGTCCCTTTACGGCCTACTATGTTTTCGCTACGTCCCAAACGGACGCCACCCAGTGGCTCGAGGTGGGGCTGGCACCCAGTGGCACGCCCGACGGCTGGATTGAGGCCGGCAAAACATCGCCCTGGCTGCAGGCCCTGACCCTGAAGTTTACCGAGCGAACGGGCCGCCAGCCGGTGTTGTTTTTCAAGGATATGGTGGACCTGGAAGCCGTGGCCGCCGACCGGGACCCCGCCGGCCGCTACCTTGACCTGATGACCCGATTTGCCGATTATCAGTCCGGGGACGATCAGAATGCTTCCGCGTTTCCCCTTGTCGCTATGGAACCCAAGTGGGAGGCCGTGTCCAGGGATCAATTCTACCTCATGCCGATCTTTCAGGCGGCAGAGTTGTTCGAAGGCGTGAAATTCCTCCAGGTCGCCTCCATCGACCCGGGTTCCGGTGAATTGCCATTGGACTTGGACCTTAAGACGGCCATCGCTTTCGTGGTTGACACCACGATCTCCATGAAACCCTATATCGAGCGCACCCGCGAATCCGTCCGCCGGATTTATGCGACCATCGAAAAGCGGGGCCTGACCGACAAGGTGGCCTTCGGCCTGGTTGGGTATCGGAACAGCGTGGCCAATGCCCCCGAATTGGAATATGTCAGCCGGGTTTACTCGGATCTCCGGAAGGCAACCGACCGCGATGCCTTCGAAGGTGCCCTGGCATCCATGGAGGAGGCCAGCGTCTCCACCCATTCCTTCAACGAGGATGCTTTTGCCGGTCTCAAAACAGCCCTGGAGCGCCTGGACTGGGGCCCTTATCACTCACGCCTGATATTTCTGATCACCGATGCCGGAGCCATCCGCAACGATGATCCTTATTCCTCCACCGGGATGAACGCCAATGCCATGGCGGACATGGCTGCCGCCGCCGGGGTCAAAATCTTCGCCCTGCACCTGAAAACGCCCCCGGGTGCCCGGGAAACACCTAACAACCACAACTATGCGCACAAGCAGTACCAAACCCTGACGCGACAATCCGATCCCACCATCGGCGATCTCTACGTGCCCATCGATGCCGAAGATGCCACCGCCGGCGTACTCGGATTCGGACAGGTGGTGGAGGATGTGGCCGGACAGATGGTCGCTCTGGTGCAGGCCACCGCCAGTGGCCAGCGGCTGGCTTTGGACGATGTGGATATGTCTCAACCGGGTGATGTGGCTACCCAGGCGGCCAAGAAGGCGGCCATTTTGGGGTATGCGCTGCAATTGGATTTTCTGGGGCGCCAAGGGGCGGAGCGGGTTCCACAGGTAGTAACTTCATGGGTGTCGGACATGGATATCACCAGGCCCGACATCCCGACCTTCGAAGTCACCATCCTGCTTTCCAAAAACCAGCTCAGCGATCTTCACCATCGATTGAAGATCATCCTCGACAATGCCCAGCGAACCAAGCGTACCGGCGCCCGGGATTTTTTTCAGAGCATCCTGTCGGCGGCCGCCCAGACCTCCCGGGACCCCACCCGCTTCAGCCAACGCCCCAACCAGAACCTCGGGCAATTGGGTTTTCTGGCTGAGTTCCTCGATGATCTGCCCTATCGCAGCAATATCATGCGGCTCACCGAAGAGGACTGGTACCGGTTGAGTGTCGGCGAACAGCAGGCCATTGTTGATGATATCAAATCCAAGATTCGGCGCTACGAGGCTTACCATAACGATGTGTCCAACTGGGTCAGCTTCGGTCCCGGCGAACCCGGTGATGCCGTGTACCGGGTCCCCTTGGGCATGATGCCCTGACTTCATCGGATCGTAAACGCGTCCACGTCCTCAACACAAAGGCAGCGAATAACAACATGTCCGGCAACGTGAACAACGGTGAGCGGTTGATCGAAGAGATCAAGACCCCGGTATTTCGGCTTCGCGGAATCGGCAAGCATTGGACCGGTGCGCCGGGATTTTTCCTGGAGGTGCCCGACTTGACCATCCACAGGGGCGAAAAAGTGGCCTTGGTGGGTTACAGCGGCTGCGGCAAGAGTACGCTTCTGGACATGCTGGCCATGATCCTGAAGCCTACCGAGGCCAGCTGTTTCGAGTTTTTTTGGGAACACGACAAAAAGGGTGCATCCCGGTCGGTGGACGTCATGGCCGCCTGGAAGACCAACAACCTGAACGCCCTGTCCCGATTGCGCATGCGCCACATGGGCTATGTGCTTCAAACCGGGGGGCTCTTTCCCTTCCTCTCGGTGCGGGACAATATCGGCATCAGCCGCAAGGGGTTGGGTCTGCCAACCGGTCGGGCCGTCGAAAAAGTGGCGGCCAAACTGAACATCGAATCCCATCTGGATCGGCTCCCCGGACAGCTGTCGGTGGGTGAACGCCAGCGGGTAGCCATTGCCCGGGCCATGGCCCACCAACCGGCCGTGGTGATTGCCGACGAGCCCACCGCCTCTCTGGATCCCATCAATGCCGAGAAGATCATGGCCCTGTTCAGCCGTTTGGCCGATGATTTTCAGGTCACCTTGGTGGTGGCGACTCACGATTGGGAACGGGTGGCCGAAAGCGGCTTCCGGCAAATCACATTCGATTTGAAGCAGACGGAACCCAACGGCGCGGTTCAGGTGACGGCATGCGCGTGAATCGTCGTCAACCGCTGGCCGGGTTCAAGACCGTGGTCCGCATGTCCTTGCGTGACTACCTCCATGAGCGGCTCCTGTCGGCCTGTGCCATCCTGGGCCTGGCCGCCGTTCTGGCCCCCCTGCTGGTGCTCTTCGGCGTCAAAAGCGGCATTATCAGCACCATGGCGGACCGTCTCATCGAGAACCCCAAGAACCGGGAGATTGCCCCCGTGGGCAGCGGGCGCTTTGACGATGCGTGGTTTAAGGCTGTTTCCGATCTTTCCGCCGTGGCCTTCGTTATCCCCCAAACCCGTTCCATTGCGGCCAGCATGGTTTTGGTGAATCGGGAAAGGGCGGACCCCCGGTCAGTGGGGGTGGATCTAATCCCCACCGGCAAGGGCGATCCCCTGCTGGGAAAATGGGCGGTTGTTCCGGACAGCAACCTGGCCATCGTGCTCTCCGCCTCGGCGGCCCGTAAGCTGGGGGTGTCCCATGGATCAGCCGTCACCGGCAGGATCGGTCGCTCCATTGCGGGGCGCAAGGAGCAGGTGACGGTCCAGCTGACGGTGGGTGCGGTCCTGCCCCTGGCCGCCTATCAATTGGACGCGGCATTCGTACGTCTGGACCTGTTGACCGCCACCGAAGATTACCGGGACGGCTTCGGGTCCCCATCCTTCGGCTGGCCCGGTAAGTTGAGGCCGGCCGGTGTCCGGAACTATCCCGGCTTCAGGCTTTATGCGCGTTCCATTTATGATGTGCCCGATCTTCGGGACCAGTTCGCCGATCAGGGCATGGAGGTCTACACCAAGGCCGAGGAAATCGAGGTGGTTAAAAGCCTGGACCGCGCCTTTTCCCTGATTTTCCGGCTTATCGCCGTGGTGGCGGTGTTGGGCTACTTCGCTTCCATGACCAGCAGCGTTCTGGCCAACGTCAACCGCAAGAGCCGTCACCTGGGCGTTATCCGGTTGATCGGGTTTTCCACCGGCAGCATCATCTGGTTTCCGATTTTCCAGGCCCTGATGACTGCCGTTTTGGGCAACCTAACGGCCCTGGTCCTATACCAGGTGGTCGAAAAGAGCATCAACCGACTCTTCGGCACCTATCTCGCCATAGGGGAATATGTGTGTCGTCTCACCGTGCCCCACATGATCTTCTCCCTGCTCTTGACCGTGGCCATCGCCATACTGGCCTCGGCCTATGCCGCCTATCGCACGGCCTCCATCGAGCCGTCCGAGGTGATCCGTGATGTCTGAGACAAAGGCGTACCCGAAAACGCGGGTGTGGCCGACGGCGGCGGTTCTGCTTGTCTTAATGGCCACGCCACTGGCGGCGATGGACTGCCCGGAACCCCAGCGCACCCTGCAGCGGCTGACCCCGACCCTGGCCCGGGCCGTCAACCCCAATCCCGATGAAATGGATATCACTTTGCCCATGCCCTGTGGGGCGAGGCTGGTGTTGCGGCATGTCTGCGTGGCGGCGCAAGGTTTTTTCGGGGATCTGCGTTTCGACCTGGGATGCAGCGATTGTGGCCGGGAAGGCCTCGGTTTCATGGAGGGGCGGCGAAAGGCATCGATATCCGGCCCCTTTACCATCGAGGACCTGCCGGAACAATGGCAGCTTGGGCTCTATAAAGCGGCCCGCGATGGCGATGGCACCTGTCCCGATCCCAATCAAACGGAGCAGACCGGGTTTTACTATTTTATCGCCAAATACGAGATCTCCAACCTCCAATGGGATGTCGTCATGGATGCGGCGTGTCCCGATACGGCCGCAGGACTTACCGCCGCGGATCCACGCCCCAAGACCGATATCTCCTGGTTCGAAGCCGTGACGTTCACCATGAGGTATACCGAGTGGTTGTTGGAAAATGCTCCGGCAGCCCTGCCCCATTTTGCCAGTGGCCGCTTCGGATATATCCGTCTGCCCACCGAGGCGGAGTGGGAGTATGCCGCCCGTGGTGGCCACATGGTCACCGTGCAGCAGCTCAACCGCGAGGAGTTTTTTCCTCTGGGGAACCGTTCCTTCACGGATTTTGCCGTCTTTACGGATCCCATGGCGGCCAAACAACCGGAACGGCTGGCCTGGATCGGAAGCCGATGTGCCAACCCACTGGGATTGTACGATACGGCCGGAAACGCTGCCGAAATACTGCTGGATCCCTTTCGTTTTTCATTGGGGTTTCGTCTCCATGGCGCCACCGGCGGTTTCATCGCCAAGGGGGGCAGCTACCGGAAACGCCTTGCCGAGATCATGCCGGGACGTCGCGAAGAGATCCCCTTTTTTCTTGACAATGGGGCCTATCGCGCCACCGACCTCGGGTTCCGGGTGGTCCTTTCCGCGATTGTCACCGCCCGCAACCGGTTCGATATGCTGGACCAGGAGTGGCGTGCCAAAGCGCCGAAGATGGGGCAAGATGAGGACGCCACGCCTGGATCGGCGTTGCAAACAGCGCCGATGGCCAATCCATCGTCACTGGCGGAAGCGACTGCGTTGGCCACGATTCAAAGCGCACTGTTCACCGCCGAATCCATGATCAATTATACCCGGCGCCGGCAGGTGATGGTCTTCGAACTGGAACGGATCCAACTACTGGCGCGCAAGAGCCTGCCGGAACCCATCCTCGTATCCATCCAAAGCGATGTGGATCGCGCCGCGGGAGAGGTGCAACAGGTCGACGCGGCGATTTCCCGCTTCGGGGATTTATACCTCGATCGATTGTCTCAGGGGCTCACCGTCCCGGAAGCGCAGATGAATGCGCAACTGCTGCGCATGGAACAGGAACTTAGCCTGGAGGAGGGCTTCAACGAGAGCCAGAGGAGCAGGTTGGAGCTGTTTATGCGCTTCAAAGAACATCTGGATATGATGAGGAGCGATCCGAAAAAGCTAACCCGGGCGTTGGTTCTTGAGGATATCATTCCTTGACTTGCACGCCGTTGGCGAGGGTGAACGCCGTGCCATGGACCTCCGCGAACATGGTTTCCGATAATTATCACACATGGATTGCACCCTTCCCGCGGCGATCCGCGACCCGCGGAGTTATTTCATCAGCCTTGACAATCATCACATATATGCTAACATATATATTCAAATATCACTTAGGAGATGAAACATGGGACAGGTCACCATATATATAGACGACAACACTGAAAAAAAGATGCTGAACATGGTTGAAAAAAGCGGTATTTCAAAAAGCAAATGGATCACGGAATTGATTCGCGAGAAAACCGCTTCAACTTGGCCAGAAAATGTTGTCCGCCTCGAAGGAGCGTGGAAAGACTTGCCTACTGCCGAAGAGATCAGAGAGAAAATGGGTGCGGACTCGACCAGAGAATCAATATGAAATCGGATGATCAGCCATGTATGTTTTAGATACCAATACGCTCATCTATTTTTTCAAGGGAATGGGGAATGTTGGCCAGATTCTGTTAAAAAATCCCCCCAGCAGCATCAGCATTCCAACTGTCGTTCTCTACGAATTGGAAGTTGGCATCGCCAAATCGGTTTACCAGGAAAAAAGGATTACTCAATTAGAAGCATTAATCGCGGTTGTCAAAATCTTGCCTTTTGGTATTGATGAAGTCAGATGTGCTGCATCCATCCGCGCAAATCTTGAAAAGAAAGGTACACCAATTGGACCCTATGATGTGCTGATCGCCGGAACTGCGCTCTCCAACAAAGGTATTCTGGTAACGCATAACACAAAAGAATTTGAGCGCGTTGAAGGACTCCAACTCGAAGATTGGTATTTAACTGATTTCATTTAGAAAATTCAACCCCGCGCCTCTGCGCCTCGAACGCAGTCCCGATCCTCGGGATAAACTGGGCGGTGAAAAATTCAACCAACGACATACAACAAACAACCCACGACTCTCAGAATTTTTCTGGGAGTCTCCTTAAAGAAAACACCCCATCCAACCCCTTCACCGACTTCGGTTTTTTCTCATGCTTGGGCTGAAAAATTATATTAAGTACCTGTCCCCTTTCTCTCTCCTAATTCATAGCGAACCGAACATTCTCGAACTTCTTCCCAACCGATTCGATATGCGCGTCATCGATGCCGCCAACAACTAAACCCAACTAATCCTCCCTTCTTTCCAGATCGAACAACCTGATGAAATCGACATCCATGTAGAACCAGTGGTCGTGCATGGTTTCATAAAAGGCCAGCTGCATGAACTGGATATATTCCAGGTAGAGCG
>JAGTUY010000247.1 GCA_018224455.1 Desulfosarcina sp. | reverse complement strand
TGTGAAATCTCCTCGATCGTCAGTTCTTCGAGCTTGGCCAGGGCGGCATCCATGATCACCCTGCCCTGCCGGGGGTCCGCACTTTCAACATAAATCCGGTTGATCGGTTCGGTGCCGGAGGCACGTACCCGTAATTGGTAGCGGTCATCACCCGCCGCATCTTTCAATTGCATCTCAGCCACCTCATACTTGATCCCCCCCAAATATGCGATGTCCATCCCGGCCACCTTGGGTTCCTCCCCCGAACCACACAGGTTGAGGTAATAGTCGATAAAGGCCTCTTTCGCCTCCAGGGGCGCATCCACATCCACCCGCCCGGTATGCGAGGTTTCGTCATCCGGGGAACACCCATAGGAATTCCACAATCCGGGCAGGCGCACGGTATCCTCCCAGATCCCAGCGATGGTCGTCAGCGGGTTTTCCTCCCGGGTCCCAAAGTAAGCCAGCATGTCCATCACCAGCAAATTCGCCCAGGGGCCGTCCTTATCGGTGACGTGCCCACGGGTGGTCAGTCCGGAGGATTCCTCACCCCCGATCAGGATGCGGTCCCGCCAGTCCTCCGGCAAAGGCTTTTGGGCCTGGTAGGCCCGGTCCACCCGGCGAATCTCCTCGATGTACTTGATCCCCACCGGCACCAGGAACGCATTTTTCAAGATGCGGTCTTCACGCCCGCCAATGGTGATGTGGTAAAAGGGATGGCTCACATAACCGGGGAGCGCACCTGCGGCCGGCTTATTTTCATCATTACCCGGGATCATGCCGGCCAAGATCTCGATCAGGGGCGAGCCGGTTTGCGTGGCGATCACCCGGCCCGTCAGGCCGCGTTCAACGCCCAGGTAGCGGATCAGCATCGGCAGGATCTGGTTCGGGCGGAAGTACACCCCACCCTGATCCACAATGCCGAAACGGTCGCCGTCCGTATCCATCCCCAAGCCCAGGTGGGCGCCGGTTTCTGCCACCTTATCCTTGAGGGGATTGATAAAGGGTTCCTCAGGGTTAGCATAAGCCAAACCGGTCAGCTCTGGGTCGCGCTGGGCGTGGATCACCGTATAGCGCACACCCGCTTCGCCCACCAGCCGCGTCAGGTAACCGCGGCCGGACCCGTGGAACTCGTCAATCACGACCATCTTATCGCAGAAAAAGTCCCGAATGCGGTCAAAATCGACCGGGATGCGGGCATTTCCCTTGCCGTTGTCCTTGATCCAGGCCACATAGTCATCCAGGGGGTCAAACCCACGTAAGCGGCCCTGTTGCCTGCCGTCTACCATGAGGGTGGTGCGGGCATCGGCGTCGACCAGCTGCAATTCGTTGGTATGGAAGGCGATGAAATCCGTCAGGTTGGTTGGCGCCGGGTAACCCAGGCGCGGGTTGAACTTGATTCCCTGCCACTCCGGCGGGTTATGGCTGGCGGTACAGATCATCAGCCCGGCGACCTCATCCGGCGCCAGGTATTCCGTCAAGTAATACACCAAGGCGGGCGTGGGGACGTCCCGGCTGGCAAAATCCACCGCAAAGCCATTGGCCAGGCACACCTCAGCCGTCCATTCCGCAACCCGGTCGGCATTACGGCGTGTGTCGTAACCGATCACCATCTTGCGGCCGGCCAGGTTCTCCCGGCCGACAAACGCCGGCACATCGATATCGTTCAGGTAGTCACACACCGCCTGGACGACCTGTTTGGCCCGGCGTTCGGTGAAATCCGCACCCCAACGCCCTCGCACACCGGAGGTGCCAAAGCGCAGGTACTTGCGGTCGTAGATCATGCGCAGCAATCCCAGCCGATGCTCATCGCTGATCAGCAACGGTTCCTGGGTCCGCAAGCGGAACATGATCATGCGCTCGTAGATGTTCGCGATTTGGATCACCCGGAAGGGCATCCAGCGCTGGGGGTCCTCCTGGTAGTCCATGCTATCCAGCAACGGGATGATCTCATGATCGATATCCCCACGGAGGCTGTCAAACACCGGTGCGGTTAAATAATCCTTGGTCACGCTGATCGCCCTCTGGCGCAGCGCACCGGTCAGGGGGATGTAAACCTCATCAATCAGCGCACGCTGTGCTCGCCCCTCGGCATCCTTTGCCTGGTACTGTTCCAGGCGGTATTGGGTACCGGTGGCGATCAGCGTCAGGAGCATGCTGAAAACGCGCGAAGAATTGGCATGATCCTGGGCGATCAGATCGTGATCAGCGACCACCTTGCGCGCCAGCACATCCAAGAACGCTCCCATGGCGCTGACAGCAGGATGCCAGGCTGATTCTGTCTCAGCAATGATCAACGACCGGTTGACCTGGTTGAAAACACTTCCCAACTGCGGGATGTCAATTTTATCAAAGTCAATTTGTAAATTCTTCATCAAATCCTCCTGAATGCCAAAACTTAGCTTGGCTGTAGGGTAGCTTTACCCGGGGTTTTTTGTCAAAATCTAACAATCACACTGCCCGGTCTACCAAACCGCCATGGGTCACATTTAACACTTCCAGGTGGCTGCCGGGCGGGGTCTTGGTCGCCGTTTGAACCGCCTCACACAGCACAAACGCAA
Organism: Desulfosarcina sp.; assembly: GCA_018224455.1. Lineage (GTDB taxonomy): Bacteria > Desulfobacterota > Desulfobacteria > Desulfobacterales > Desulfosarcinaceae > Desulfosarcina. Next base: position 322 of record JAGTUY010000247.1, on the reverse strand, counting down.
CCTGTGCCAGGTCTGCCTCGCTGTGCCGATTATCCGCCTCAAGCATCAACCGGACTTTGGGTTCGGTCCCCGAGTAGCGCAGGTTGAGCCGGGTTACCCCCGGCAGGTCTTCTTTGATCTTTTTCTTTAGAGCAGTAACCGACTCAAGCCCCTCGAGGTTAATTTTCTCAGCCACCACCGCTGAGGCGATCACCTGGGGATATTTATGAATGCTTTCAGCCAGCTCTGAGAGCGTCTGGCGCCCGCTGGCCAAATAGGCGCGGATTAAGTAGATCGCTGAGCGCAGCCCATCGCCGGTGGTGTGATGTTCGTCCATCAGGAT
>JAGTUY010000246.1 GCA_018224455.1 Desulfosarcina sp. | reverse complement strand
GAGGTGAGCATGAATACGATGGCGGCCACTGTGGTCGCTTTGCTCAGAAACGTCGATGCCCCGGTGCTGCCGAAGAGGGTTTGACTGGAGCCGCCGCCAAAGGCAGCGCCCATGTCTGCCCCTTTGCCGGTCTGGAGCAGAACGATCATGATCAGGGCGATACACACAACCACGTGAATGACTATCAACAATATGGACATTGGTTATCGTCTTTTACGGTTCAATCATTGATTATAGAAAACCAGCTTGCTGAACGTTTCCGGGTCCAGGCTGGCCCCACCGACCAAGGCGCCGTCAACGTCGGGCATTTCCATAAGCGCCTGGACGTTGTCCGGTTTCACGCTGCCTCCATAGAGGATGCGAACGGCACTGGCAAACGGTTTTCCAAACAGCGTGTCGAGCAGCGACCGGGTGAATTGATGGGCCTCCTGAGCCTGTTCCCTGGAAGCGGTCTTTCCGGTACCGATGGCCCAGACCGGTTCGTAGGCAACGACGAGACCGGATAGATCATCAAAAACAAAGTCTTTTAGACCATCGCGAACCTGTTTGTCAAGCACAGAAAATGTCTCACCGGCTTCGCGCTGCGCCGCTGTTTCGCCGATGCAAAACACCGGGATAAGACTCGCCGAAAGGGCTGCCCGGATTTTACGATTGACGCCGGCATCGGTATCGCCGAAAAACAACCTGCGTTCGGAGTGGCCGATGATCACGTGGGTGCAACCTGCCTCCACCAGCATCTCCGGTGAGATTTCTCCCGTGAAAGCACCCTGTTTCTCCCAGTGAAGGTTCTGCGCTCCCACGGCGATGTTACTTCCTTTGAGCGCCTGGGCCACCTGATAGAGGGCGGTAAAGGCGGGGGCAAGCATCACCTCCACGTCCGTTGCATCCTCGACCAGACGTTTCAATTGACTGGCGGCCTCCACGGCCTGGACACCGGTTTTATGCATTTTCCAGTTGCCTGCAATCAATGGCGTTCGGCTGCTCATCGGTCACTTTCCCCTTTATTAAAGTTGTTTGCCAATCATGGCGGCCAGGTCGACCATACGGTTGGAGTAACCGGTTTCGTTGTCATACCAGGAGAGCACCTTGACCATATTGGCCACCACATACGTGGTCGGCGCATCCACTATCGATGAGAGCGGGCAGCCATTGAAATCTGTGGAAACCAATGGCAGGTCGCTGTATCCCAGGATGCCCTCGAGCGTTCCTTCGGCTGCTTCCTTGAGCGCCTCATTGACATCGGATTTGGTAACGCCGGCTTTGTCCACGTTGACCACCACATCGACAATGGAGACGTTGGGGGTAGGAACACGGATGGCTAAACCATTGAGTTTGCCATCCAACTCGGGCAGCACCAGGGCTACGGCCTTGGCTGCACCGGTGGTGGTCGGGATCATGGATAGGGCCGCTGCTCTGGCTCGGCGAAGATCCTTGTGTGGGAAATCCAACAGGCGCTGATCACCCGTGTAGGAGTGGATGGTCGTCATCAGCCCGCTTTTAATGCCGAAATTTTCCAGCAATACTTTGGCCACCGGTGCCAGGCAGTTGGTGGTGCACGACGCATTGGAAATGATGTGGTGCTGCTTGGGATCGTATTTGTTGGCGTTGACGCCCATGACGATGGTGATGTCCGGATCCTTGGCGGGAGCGGAGATGATCACCTTGCGCGCGCCGGCGGTCAGATGTTTGGCCGCGTTGTCGCGGTCCCGGAAAAGGCCGGTACATTCACAGGCGACGTCCACACCATAATCCTTCCAGGCCAGCCGTTCGGGATCCTTGACGGCCGTGTAGGCGATGGACTTGCCGTTGACCTCAATGGCGCCGTCTTTGGCTTTGATTTCCATATCCAGTTTGGCATGGACCGAATCATATTGCAGCAGGTGCGCCATGGTTGCAGCGTCCGTCAAATCATTGATAGCCACGACTTCCACGTCCGGATGGTTCATGGCGGCCCGGAAAACCACGCGACCGATTCTGCCAAATCCGTTGATGCCAATTTTAATGCTCATCTTACCCTCCTTAATGGTTAACCTCTTTTGTTCCCTTTCAATATGCCGCTGGCCAAAGAGATGCTCTTTTTACCGAACGATTCAAGATTGGTCGCCAGTTGCGAAAGGTTCTGATTTTTTCGGGCGCTGGCCGCCCGGATCAAGATTGGCAGATTTACCCCGGATATCACCTCGATGCGCCCCTCCTCGAGAAACGAATAGCTCAAGTTGGATGGCGTTCCGCCGAACATGTCTGTGAGAATCAGAACCCCGTCGTCGCTTTTCAGTTTTTTAATGCCGTCGGCAATTTTTTTGCGCAACTTATCCGCGTCTTCGCTCAGATCGATGGATAGGGGCGTCATGGCTTCGGGTCGTTCGCCAAGGATGAATTCCGCCGCTTCGAGCAATGCATCTGCGAGCCGGCAATGGGTAACCACTAAAACGCCAATCATGTCTGCCTGTCTTTCATTGGGTGAATGGGGATAACGCAACCGAATGTCATCTTCATGGTCAATTGGATTTGCTGATGTCGCGATGGGTCAGTTCCGTTTTACGACCCAATGCCGAGATGTGATCACACAATTGTCCGGCGATCACAACGGAGCGGTGACGACCTCCCGTGCAACCGACGGCAACGGTAAGGTATGATTTTCCTTCATTCTCATATTGGGGAATCAACAAGTCCAGCAGATCAAAATATTTTTTTAAAAATAAACAGGTTTGGTCAGAGTTCAAGACAAAAGAGCGAATTTTTTCTGTTTTCCCGCTCAACGGCCGAAGTGACGGCTCAAAATACGGGTTCTTCAGAAAACGGACATCCATCACCAGATCGGCATGAACCGGGAGGCCATACTTGTATCCAAATGAGATTACCTGAACATTCATCGCATCGTCTCCGGTGCCCAGGGTGGTTATTTTTCGGATGATGGATTTAAGGTCGTGGACATTCAGATCCGATGTGTCGATGATTTGATTGGCCTTGCGCCGCAGTGTCGCCAGTAAGGTTTTTTCTGAGCGAATGGCATCGCGAATGCTCTTATCCCTTGCCAGCGGGTGGCGTCGACGCGTCTGGCTGTATCGTCTGAGCAGGGTCTTCTCGTCAGCGTCGAGAAAAATGATCCGAAAGTCAAAGCCCATGCCCTTTAATGTATCGAGGATGGACTCATATTGCCGGATAAAACCATTTTCCCGAAGATCCATGCCGAATGCCAAACTGGTGAACGCGTCGGCATGGTCCAACGGTAAATTCAGGAACCCAGGCAGCAAGGCGACGGGCATGTTGTCGACGCAGTAGTAACCTGAGTCTTCAAAGGCGGCCAGAGCCGTACTTTTTCCAGAGCCGGATCTTCCGGTGACAATGGTGATGGGGGTCCGTTTCACAACGCGGTTCTCATATAATTAGGAAGCCATGAGATCAAGGCGAATGCCTGGTATACGGCTAAAAATCGTCATCGTCCTCACCGATGATGGCGATGATTTCATCGGCGCTGGTGGCCTTCATCATCAGCGCTTTTAACGGCTCTTTTTTAAGCAGCCGGGATACGCGGGCCAGCAGTTTAAGGTGAAGGTCAGTTGAGTGTTCGGGGGTGATAAGCAGGAAAAATAGGTGGGTGGGGCGACCGTCCATGGACTCGAAATCCACACCCTTTCGGCTCAAGCCGAAGCCCAGAACCAATTTCTCCAGGTTTTTAAGTTTGCCATGGGGAATGCCGATGCCGCCGCCAATACCGGTGCTGCCCAATCGTTCCCGCTCCATCAACACACGCACCATTTCGTTGGGGTCGGTGCCGGTAATATGCGCGGCAGGGGTCACCAATTCATTTAATATGCCTATTTTGTCCTTGGATTTTAGATCGATAAGAATCGCTTGCTTGTCGAGTACATCTAGTATTTTCATCGCTGTCTCACTGGATCCGACACATTCCCGCTGGGGTTATCGTTGGCAACCGATTTCGCCTATCCGGAATCTGTTAATGGCCGCTATGCCCGGGGCTGGATCAATCCGTAGTTACCGTCTTTTTGCCGGTACAGGACGTTGACCGATTCCGTTCGCGCATTGGTGAAGACCAGAAAATTGTCTTTTATCAGGTTCATCTGCATCACCGCCTCATCCACGTCCATTGGCTTGAATTCAATATGATGAACCCGCACCCGGGGCGGTTCACCGTCCATATCCATCGCCTGCCCGGATGTCATGGCACCGGGTTTTCCCTTGGATCGGTATTGACGACCTTTCTGTTTGTTTTTTTTTATCTGGCCTTCTAATTTGTCCAGCACCATATCGATGGCTGAATACATCTCCCCGGTCTCCTCCTTGCCATTGATGATCAGCCGGTCTCCCATAATGTTGATTTCAGCGCTGTGACGAAATTTTTCAATGGACAGGACCACATTGGCTTCGGCCGGGCCGTTGAAGTATTTTTCCATTCGGTCAAGTTTTTCGCTGACATAAGATTTAAGGGCATCGGAGGGTTCGAGGTTCTTGAATCTGACGGATGTGTTCATGATCGGTGCCTCCTTTTGGGAATATCGGTCGGCAGAGGGTGGTCAACCGGTTCAGACACACCCACTGCCGAATTTAAACGCAGGCGGGACGAAAAGCCTTTGGTTGACTGCCTGGGGCGCCATCAGAACTGCTTTCGCTTGCTGGAGGACAGAATGCCCATCATCTCGCGGTATTTGGCCACCGTGCGACGGGCGATGTCAATATTGTCCGTTTTGAGCAACTCGGCCATCTTGCTGTCGCTGTGAGGTTTCTTCGGGTTTTCCCCTTCGATGAGCTTTTTAATCTTGGCCTGCACGCTGGCCGAGGCGATATCCTCGCCAAATACGCGTTTGATGGAACTGTTGAAAAAATATTTCAGTTCGTAAATGCCCTGGGGGGTGTGGGCATATTTGTTGGTTGTCACCCGGCTGATGGTGGATTCATGCATGCCGATATCTTCGGCCACATCCCTGAGCACCATGGGTTTTAAATGGGTCACTCCTTGTTCGAAAAAATCCCGTTGAAATTTTAGGATGCTCTCCATCACCTTATAAATGGTTTTCTGACGCTGGTGGATGCTGCGGATCAGCCAGGCCGCAGATCGCATCTTGTCGCGAATGTATTCCTTGGCATTAGCGCTGACCTCGTTTTTTTTGGTGATGGCCCGCTTGTAGAAAGGATTGACTCGAAGTTTGGGCATGCCATCGTCGTTCAGGACGATGACAAATTCACCTTCGCTCTTGTCGACGTAGATATCCGGAATGATATAGTGGGGTGTCTCTTCGGTGAACTGTCTCCCCGGTTTGGGTTCCAGTGCGCGGATGACGTCGACCGCGGCGATGACCTCTTTCAGTTTGACCTTCAGGGCCTTGCAAATCGCCTTGTAGTTCTTGTTTTCCAGATTTTTCAGGTGGTCGGAAATAATGTCCGTCACCAAGCTGTTTTCCAGATCCAGATGCCGGGCCTGAAGCAGAAGGCACTCCCTCAGGTCCCTGGCGCAAATGCCCACTGGATCGAAGGACTGCATGGTTTCCAGGACATCCTCGACCATTTCGATGGAAACGCCGCTTTGCTCGCAGAGTTCTTCGACAGACAGTTGCAGGTACCCGTCAGGGTTGAGGCTGCCGATAATCAGGCTGCCGACCTGCTTTTCGATGTCGGTGGGTGAAAGCATCAGCAGCTGCCATAACAGGTGATCGCTGAGCGATTCCTTGGAGGAGACAAAGGCCTCGTATTGGGGCGCATCCCGGCTTTCGGACTCGAAATTGACTTTTCCCGGTGAATTATACTCGTCGATGTAATTGCTCCAGTCGATTTCGTCATTGATCTTCTCGTCGATGGTAACTTCACGAGCCTCTTCAACGTCGGTGGCTGGCGCCGCTTCGGGTTCGTTCTCCTTGGATTTGTCGGGGGTCTCCTGTATTTCTTCTAAGGTGGGATTCTCTTCCAGTTCCTGTCTGATCGTGTCCACCAGCTCAAGACGGGACAGCTGTAACAATTTGATCGCCATTTGGAGCTGCGGCGTCATAATGAGCTGCTGGGTCAGTTTGAGTTGTTGTCTGAGTTCGATTGCCATCTTAGAGTCTGAATTCGTCTCCCAAATATATTCGCCGGGCGACGGTGCTCGAAGCGATCTGTTCCGGTGTTCCGGTTTCGATCACTCTGCCGTCGCTCAAAATAAATGCCGAATCACACGCCCCCAGGGTTTCCCGCACATTGTGATCGGATATCAAGATGCCGATGTTCCGATCCTTCAAATG
>JAGTUY010000245.1 GCA_018224455.1 Desulfosarcina sp. | reverse complement strand
TGAATTTCCTCCACCTCGGGAGTGGACCCCATGCGAAGTTCATGGGCCAGGGTCAGGACCCGCAGGGTCATCTTCTTGGCGTCTCGTTCCCCGAATTCTCCCGAGGCGTGACCGGCCTTGGCGATGGCTGCTGTGATCTTGGATGGGGCAAACTCGACAATTCGGCCGTCACGTTTTTTGATCTGCTTAATCACGGGCATCTCCTCGGGTGCAACATGCGCTTTTGGTGGTTTGAAACGACGAAAAAAGCCGCAGGCAGTCTTTTTTCCAGGGCGTACAGCACATCAGACAATTTCGGATATGCTGTAATTCCAACCCCATGGACGACGAGGCGGTAAAGGGGTTCATACAACAAGATGTTGTTGTCTGTCAAGGCGCTTTTTCCATATCTTGTGGCTGTGGCTGGTTTGCGCAAGTGCTGCCAACACGCTGTGTTTGCTTATAAAACCAATCCGTGCGAAATCGCTTCATAGTGCCATTCAGCGAAAAAGGGGAAGTTTTTCATGAACGGCTTTTATGGGCATATGTTGTGGTAAATGCTGCTTGACATACAACATGTTGTGTGAGAAATGTATTTTTAGGCTGGCGCGGCAGGGTTGCGGCATTGACTGTTTCCATCGTGTAAACCCTGTATGGTAGGTCCCCTTTTCCCCCGCGTGCTGTGCCGGCATTAAGTCCGATTCGGTCAGGATTCCCACACCAGAGAAACACCGAAATATGGAGCTGTGACACCCTATGGCACATAAAGAGAAAATTCTCATCGTAGACGATGGAAACGTAGACCTGAACACCCATGTTTGGGATGACCAGGTTTTCTGCAAGAGCCTCGTTGGCGCCAATGCCGTCAACAAGCGTCAGGCCAAAGAGATCGCCCGATTCATTCGATCCACCATCGACCGTATGGACCTTCGGCACATTTCTTCTCCAATGGTGGAAGAGATGGTCAAGGCCAAACTGGCCGAATACGGGCTGAATGCCCAAGGGCCGGTGAGGTTGACCCGGGACATGTTCATCAGAAACGGCATCGATCTTTCTTCCAACGCCAAAACCGTACTGGATCGGCGTTATCTGAAAAAAGATACGCACGGCAGGATCCAGGAGACGCCGGCCCAGATGTTTCACCGGGTGTCCCTGCACATCGCCCAGGCGGAGAAAAAATACGACGAGAACGCCGACATTCAGAAATTCACCGAGCAGTTCTATACCCTGATGACGGATTTCAAGTTCCTGCCCAACTCGCCCACCCTGATGAATGCCGGCAGGCGCCTGGGGCAACTGGCGGCTTGTTTTGTGCTACCCATCGAGGACAGCATGGAGGGCATTTTCGACTCGCTGAAAAATGCTGCCGTTATCCATAAATCAGGCGGCGGCACCGGCTTCTCTTTTTCCCGGCTGCGGCCCAAGAACTCCATGGTGGGCACCACCGGCGGCATCGCCTCCGGCCCCATTTCGTTCATGAAGATCTTCAACACCGCCACCGAACAGGTCAAGCAGGGGGGAACCCGCCGCGGCGCAAACATGGCGATCCTGCGGGTGGATCACCCGGATATCATCGAGTTTATCCACTGCAAGTCCACCAATACCGAGTTGAACAATTTCAACATCTCCGTGGGCATCACCGAAGCCTTCATGGAGGCGGTCAAAGCCGATGCCATTTACGATCTGGTGGACCCCCGGGATCGCCAGACGGTGGGAGCGCTCAATGCCCGGGAGGTCTACGCCGCGCTGATTGAACAAGCCTGGAAAAACGGGGATCCGGGGATCGTTTTCCTCGACCGCATCAACCGGGACAACCCCACGCCGGCGTTGGGCGAGATCGAGAGCACCAACCCCTGCGGTGAACAGCCCTTGCTGCCCATGGAAGCCTGTAACTTAGGATCCATCAATCTTGCCAAGTTCGTGATCGACGCTCAGGGTGAGGCAAGAATCGATTTTGATGCCTTGAAAGAGACCGTGTGGACATCGGTGCGTTTTCTGGATAACACCATCGACATGTCCCGCTATCCCCTGCCGGCCATCGACACGATGGTGAAAGGTAATCGCAAGATCGGTCTGGGAATTATGGGTTTTGCCGATCTGCTGTTCCAGCTGGCCATACCCTACAACAGCGAGAAGGCCCTGGCCGTGGCCGAGGAAATCATGGGTTTTATTCAGACAGAATCCCACCGGGCCTCTCTTGCCCTGGCCCAGCAGCGCGGGGTGTTTCCCAATTATGAGCAGAGCCGTTACAGCGGCGACAGCCTGTCGGCCTATCGCAACGCCACCACCACCACCATCGCCCCGACCGGGACACTGAGCATCATCAGCAACTGCTCGTCAGGCATCGAGCCGCTTTTTGCATTGAGCTTCGTACGCACGGTCATGGACAACGACAAGCTCACGGAGGTCAATCCCCACTTCGAGGCCGCGGCCAGACGACAAGGCTTTTACTCCGAAGCGCTCATGGAGGCCATTGCCGGTGCCGGAACCATCGCCCACATGGACGACATCCCGGATGCGGTGAGGCAGGTGTTCGTCACCGCCCACGACATCTCGCCGGAATGGCACCTGCGCATGCAGGCGGCCTTTCAAAAACACACGGACAACGCCGTGTCCAAGACGGTTAACCTGGCTCGGGACGCCACGGTGGCGGATGTGCAGAAGATTTACGACCTGGCCTGGAAGCTGGGTTGCAAGGGTGTCACCATCTACCGGGACGGCAGCAAGGAAAATCAGGTGCTCTCCTTTTCATCGGATAGAAAGGAGGAGAACGCCTTCATGACCGCCGTCCGCAAGCGGCCCGACACCCTGGATGGCTTTACCACCCGGGTGAAGACCGGACTGGGGCAACTCTACGTGACGGTGACCGAATACCACGGCCAACCCTTCGAGGTCTTTGCCACCATCGGTAAGTCAGGCCGATCCACCACCGCCAAAACCGAGGCCATTGGCCGGCTGGTCTCCCTGGCCTTTCGGTCCGGCGTAACCGTTGACAAGGTGGTGGACCAGCTCAAGGGGATCGGCGGTGAGCACCCTGTCTTTCAGAATGGGGGGCTGGTGCTCTCCATCCCCGATGCGATCGCCCGGGTGTTGGAAGGACGTTTTCTAAAAAATGATAAAATGAAACGGAAGGGTGGCAGCCTGATGGGCGAAGTCTGCCCCGAGTGCAGCCAGACCATCAGCTTCGAAGAGGGGTGTATGACCTGTCACTTCTGCGGGTTCACCAAGTGCGGGTAGGCTATGTTTGTAGTATTTTTTTCCTGTCGTTCGTGTTTTTTATGTTAGAAAAAAAGACAAATAGCAAAATAGCAATGGTCAAAAAACAAATAACAAACAAATCGCAATAGCCAAATTCAAAATTCCAACCCGATTATACTGAAGAAAGGAAATTCCGAGCACCAATTTGAGATTTGGATATTGTAAAATTGGAATTTATTTGTAATTTGGTGCTTCTAATTTGTTATTTCGGTTTTTCCGGATGAAGGCTGACGGTGTCTACTGTTTTTTGGTTGTACTGCCCATCATCCGCCTCAGGGGCGTGCGCGTCTCCGGGGTCACCCACAGGTAATCGGCCCAGGACAATTCAGCCTCATCGCCCACCTGGGCCAGGTAGATGGTCTTGAAAGGGGCGTGCGATCGGGCGAAGGCCCGGTCGGGAATGCCGAATTTGCGGATGATGTGCCCGTTTCCCGCCAGCACCACCATCTTTCCCGATCCTAAGTTTTCAGCCACAGCGTCGGCCATGGCATCTTCCCAGGTACACTGGGCTTCGTAGAAAAAATCGAACGCATCCCTGTCGCTGAATGCATGCATATTGAAAATCTCTTCCAGATAGGCCCGGTGGTCAGCATGGGTGGTATCGATGATGTCCGGCAGATGCATTCGATCCGCCTCCGACAGACTGGCCAGCCCCCCGACCCTTATTCTGGAAGGGATGAAAAATGGCACATTCAGGCCGATGATCCGCAGCCCTTTTTCCTTTGCATATTCGAGGATATCGCGGTAGAGGTCAAAATCGAAGCGCCAGTTGGCGTACCAGTGGGTTTTTTCTGTGAAAGTGGTCTGGTCAAGCTTGCCGGCCGTCCACTGGTCGAGCACCGGCTGGTAGGTGTGGTCGAACATCTCCATGCCGATGGTCAAATGGGCGTTGGTTTGCGCAAGCGCTTTGATGATTTCCAACTGAATGGCGTGGTGGGACGGGTTCGTATGACTCTCTCCCACATAGACCACCCGGGCATCGGCCAGGTCGGCGATCAGTCGTTCCTGGGACACCACCGACAGCGTGGCCGTCTTCAGGATGGTATGTTCCATCAAACGGGTCGGATTGTCCTTGATGGAGAGCGTCTTCGGCGTCACGGCACATCCACCGATGCCAAGCATGATCAGCGCGACAACCGTCACCATCTGCCGTCGATTGGGCAGCCGCTTTTTCGGGTGCGCGCGTTCGCTGTTGAATAATGGGCTCATTTGGAAGCAATATCCGGAGGTATGCGTGAAAGTGAAATATAAAAGTGAACTGCTTTTCCGCAAGGCCTTTATCCCTTGGTATGACACGGAGCCCGCCCTGTTGCTGACCCTGGCTTTTGCCTTAGCGGTGCTGCTGTTCAGCATCACCGGCGTTGCCGCATCCCTGGATACGCCCAGTTACCAGGAATACACCTGGGTCCCCTGTCTCCTGGGGATCCTGTCACTGACGATCACCATCTCCACACTCATTCGACTGATCAGAAGAGGATAGCCCCGATCAATCAGAATCGCTGGTTGATCTTGCGGTGTGGGTTGGACTGCCCTATTTGCCCTTGTCCATGAAAGCCTGGAAGCTCATGGTCAGGTAGCTGTCGGAACCAATATATTTGAGGATTTTCAGCATCTCATCCGCAGCAATATACCCGGGACGATTGCCAATCCGGTCTCCGTTTTCCGAAATGAACCACATGCTGGGAAGCCCCCTGACACGGTACTTGGCGGCAATGTCCTGCTGCTTGTCCGAGTTGACGCTGATCGGTACAAAGTTGCGGTTGATGTAGGCGATGACCGTGGGATTCTGAAAGGTCTCCTTTTCCATTTGAAGACAGTAGCGGCACCAGTCTGCATTAAAGACCAGAAACACTTTTTTGTTTTCGGCCTCTCCCTGTTGTCTGCCCTCGGCGTAGGAAAACCACTGGATGCCGGCGTCGCCGGTTTGAATCGCGGATGCACTAACGGCCCCAGTGAACAGGGATAGCAATAGGGTCAGGGCAATTGTCGCCAGTTTCCATCGTTTTATCATAGCATCACGTGTCCTATGCGCTGATCAGATTCAGTTGGTCAGTAACCAGCAGCAGGCCGAGGATCAACAGCAGCAGGCCGGCGGTCAAGTTGACATACCTTATCGACCAGGATGCCTTTTTAATCAAGGATAACAGTGAATCGACGAATACTGCAAGTATCAAAAACGGTATTGCCAATCCGGCGGCATAAACGGAGAGCAGCCCGATGCCGTCGGCCACTGTTTCCTGGTTACCGGCCACAATCAGGATGGACCCCAACAGTGGGCCGATGCATGGGCTCCATCCAGCCCCGAAGGCCATTCCGACGAAAAAAGTCCCCATGAAATGAAGGGGTTTCTTTTGCATTTGCAGCCGCCGGTCGAACTGAAGGAACCCGAACCTGAGCACACCGGTCATGTGAATGCCCAACAGGATGATCATAAGGCCTCCGATGATTCGTATCCAGTCCCGGTATTTGAAGATGGCCCCACCGATGAATGAGGCAGAAGCGCCCATAAGGACGAAAACCAATGAGAAACCAAGAACATAACTTAGCGTCGCACGGATGACCCGGGCGCGGACGCCCACGGTTTGGGCGCCGGTTAATTCATCCAAGGAAAGTCCGGTGATAAAGGTAAAATAGGCGGGTATCAACGGCAGGATACACGGGGAAAAAAAGGATAGCAGGCCTGCGAACAAGGCTGCGGGGTAGGAGATCGATTCTGTAAACATGCCTGCGGTCAATCCTCCGGTGTTGGTAAAATCACCTGGCAGTTGGTCACGATTGCCGCAAAGGCCTTCGGGTCGGCGATCTTGCCGGCGCAGGAAAACAGGAAAATTGCCCCCGGTGCGATCCGGACGAAGACGGTAACGTTTTTGACAGCGGCTGATGGTTCAGGCTTCAAGGCTGCGTCTGACCGTTGGAAAAGTTTTTGATCATGGCCTCCCCGAGTTCCTTGGAACGGTTGGTGGCCGCTTCCACGGCATTGATGAGCGTGGTGCGAAGACCGCCTTTTTCTAGCGTGTGAAGACCGGCGATGGCCGTACCGCCTGGTGAGGTGACTGAATCTTTGAGTTGACCGGGATGGGCATTGGTTTCAAGGAGCAGTTTGGCTGCGCCCAGAATGGTTTGGGAGGAGAGGAAGAGGGCATCTTTTCGGGAAAGCCCCACCTTGACGCCGGCATCGGCCAGGGCATCGACAATCATGAAAATATAGGCCGGACCGCTGCCGCTGAGCCCCGTGATGGCGTCCATCAGGTCGTTTTCCTTGAGGAAAATGGATTTGCCCACCGAATCGAAAATCGCCATGGCCAGTTTAACGTCCTCTTTGTCTGCATGGCCGCCGGCGGCGACAGCCGTGGCGCCTTCACGGACGGCCACAGCCACGTTGGGCATGACCCGGATCAGGCGAAGGTCTTTTTTGAGCAGTGACTCGATAGCCGCCAAAGGAACACCGGCGGCAATGGAAATGATCAGTTTGCTCATGTCCAGGTAGTCGGCGGTCTCCTTGAGCACACTGGCCATAATCTGGGGTTTGATGGCAAAGATGACGATATCGGCTGACTTGACCACCTCGATATTGTCTGTGGTGGTGGTTACTTTGTGTTTTTGCCTTACGGGTTCCAACTGCCGCTCGCTGGCATCGGAACAGATGATGTTTTCGGGCATGGCAGCACCGGATCGGATCAGTCCGTCGATGAGGGCGTTGCCCATGTTTCCGGTTCCGATCATACCGATTCTTTTATTGGTCAACATGGATTCGTTCTCCTTTTGGGTTCGCGTCACCGCAGGTAGTTCACCTACGTTCTAAACCTTTGTCGTGTCAAGGGAAATCATGCGGCCGGCAGGTGTTTGAGGACAACAACCGCAAAAACGGTAGATTGTCCCGCGGGCCGACGGTTGGGGCTTGACATCCGCGATCGACAACGGTAATGGTTTAACCATTACAACAAATGGTTTAACCATTACAAATCCTGTTTCCTCCGGCGTTGCCTTCATCATCTGATCCGAAAGCTTGCTGATGGCGATCCCGCAGATCGATGCAGGATGCACAGGAAAAGATACGATGTTCAAAGCAGCCAAACAGACCCGGATTTTTCAGGATGTGGTGGAACAGATCCAGGAGACCATCCTTGCGGGAAAACTGATGCCCGGCGAAATGCTCCCTTCGGAACGTGAACTCAAAGCGATGCTCCAAGTGAGCCGGGGAACGTTGCGAGAGGCCTTGCGGGTGCTGGAGCAGAAGGGCCTCATCGAGATCAAGCTGGGGGTGGGCGGCGGTGCCGTGGTGCAGGATATCAGTTACGACCGGGTCAACGAAAGCCTGGCCCTGCTGATCCGATACCAGAAGGTTTCACTCCAGCACCTCACTGAGTTTCGCGTGGGTGTGGAGGGCCGCGTGTCGGCATTGGCCGCAGAACGGGCGACCCCGGCAGATGTCATCCATCTCAAAGCCTTGCTGGAACAGGCCCGCCAGTTTGCCGGAAAGGGCAGCGATTTCCAGAAGGAGTTCGTGGAGGTGGATAAACAGATTCATCTGTCCCTGGCTGAAATTACAGGAAATCCGGTCTACCTCTCCCTGCATCACACGGTTCATGACAACATCGACCAGTACTATGAAACCTTTTTGTTCATGAAACAGCGCGAAATGGAGGAAAATTTCACAGATCTGGGCAACATCATCGATGCGGTGGAGAGAAAGCATGCGGACGAAGCACGGCTTCTGGCCGAGGCCCACGTGTTGCGATTCAACCACTACATGGAAAACCGGGAGCTATGACGAGGTTGTCCATCAAGCGACTTCGATCCCATCCCATTTTGGATGTACCGGTGGACGCAGAGGTGCCGTTTACCTGGAATGGCACACCCTTAACCGGCAGGGCTGGAGAGATGATCTCGTCGGCCTTGTTCGCCAATGATATTCATGTCTTTGGCCACCACCACAAGGACGGCAGCCCCCAGGGGCTGTTCTGTGCCAACGGTCAGTGTTCCCAGTGCCTGGTTATGGCAGACGGCATTCCTGTCAAAGCATGTATGACGCCCCTGAAAAAAGAGATAGTGGTGCAATCGGTGGAGGGCCTCCCCAGCCTGCCGGAGGCAGCTGGCAAGCCAGTCTTTGAGCCGGCAGCGGAAAAGCCGGTGGCGGTGTTGATCGTCGGCGGTGGGCCGGCCGGGCTGAGCGCCGCCATCGAACTGGGTAAACTGGGCATCGAAACCTTGGTCATCGATGACAAAGATCGCCTGGGGGGTAAACTGGTCCTGCAGACCCACAAGTTTTTCGGCTCTGTGGAAGATTCCCACGCCGGCACGCGGGGTTTTGAAATCGGCGGCATTTTAGAGGGGCAACTGCGGGATTTTCCGTCGGTGCAGATTTGGCTGGAGGCCACCGCTGTGGGCGTCTTTTCCG
>JAGTUY010000244.1 GCA_018224455.1 Desulfosarcina sp. | reverse complement strand
CGCCTGCCACTTCAAGGGCGGCGGCGGCGACGGGGTCAAGCACGGCGACCTGGACACCTCGCTGACCAAACCCAACAAGGCCCTGGACGTTCACATGGGCAGTGACGGTCAGAACTTCACGTGCACCCGCTGCCACACCACCACGCTGCACAACATCGCCGGCCGGGTCTACACCAAACCGGCGGCCACCGACCGCAAGAGCCTGATCGAAGACGACCTGACCACCAAGATCACCTGCGAATCCTGCCACAGCAGCACACCGCACAAAGCCGAGTCCAAGGCCAACGATCACACGGACAAGGTGGCCTGCCAGAGCTGCCACATCCCCGAATTTGCCCGGGTGAATCCCACCAAGATGTCATGGGACTGGTCCCAGTCAGGCAAGTTGAAGGACGGCAAGCCCTACAAGACCAAGGACGAGTTCGGCAAGGACAGCTATCTGTCCATCAAGGGCCAGATGAAATGGGCCAAGAACGTCAAACCGGAGTACTTCTGGTATAACGGTTCCATCAGCAGCGTCACCGCCAAGGATCCCATCGATCCGGGCCAGGTCGTCCGGGTCAGCCACCCCGTCGGCAGCCGTGAGGACGAAAACTCGCGCATCTTTCCCTTCAAGGTTCACCGAGGCAGGCAACCCTACGACAAGGTCAACAAAACCCTGCTCGCCCCCATGCTCTCCGGGCCTGACGGATACTGGGAAACACTTGACTGGAACGATGCCATCACCGTAGGCAATGCCACGCTGGACATTCCCTTTTCAGGGGAGTTCGACTTTGTGGATACCACCTACGTCTTTCCCATTACCCACATGGTGGCCCCCAAGGAGAACGTGGTCGCCTGCAACGAATGCCACACCCGTGACGACAGCCGTCTGGCCAACCTGGCCGGCTTCTACATGCCTGGGCGTGATAAATTCCAGATGCTGGATTCACTCGGTTGGATCCTGGTGCTGGGTCATCTGCTGGGAGTCGCCATCCACGGCCTGACCCGGATGTTCACCAACGGCAGGAAGGAGGGCAAATAGCCATGTCAGTCAAAAAAATGATCACCATGTACCTTTACACCCGCTATGAACGCTTCTGGCACTGGCTGCAGATGGCCCTGATCTTCGTGCTGCTGGTCACCGGTTTCGAGGTGCACGGCACCTTACCCTTCCTGGGATTCGACCAAGCCGTGGACGTACACAATACCGTGGGCTTGAGCTGGCTGATCGCCTTCGCCTTTTTCGTCTTCTGGGTCTTCACCACCGGCGAGTGGAAGCAGTACATCCCCACCACCAAAAAGATGTTCCAGGTGGTTATGTACTACAGCTGGGGAATCTTCAGAGGCGAAAGCCACCCGGTGCCCAAACGCAAGGAGGCCAAGCACAACCCACTCCAGCGAATCGTCTACCTGTCGCTGGCCGCATTCCTGCTGCCCGTGCAGATGGTCTCTGGGTTTCTCTACTGGGGATACAACTCATGGCAAGCCTGGGGGCTGGACTGGCTGACGCTGGATACCCTCGCCTTCATCCATACGGCCGGTGCATTCGCCATCTTGTGTTTCATCATTGTCCACGTCTACATGACCACCACCGGACACACCGTCACCGCCCACGTCAAGGCCATGATCACCGGCTGGGAGAATGTGGAAGAGGGTGAGGTGCAGGAGTGGGAGAAGCACAGCGACCGTCAGCCGGCGGCGTGACCATTTTACTCTCGACTCGGTGCAATACTAAAAAGCCCCACCGCGGATGAAACCGGGCGGGGCTTTTTAGTCCGGGCTGTGGCTGATATAGATGATCTCATTGTATACCGACTCACCGGATTGCCCGGAACGCAAAGCTTGCACCATGTAACTGCTACCCGCGCATCCTTTACGCTGACTTAAAGATCAACCCTTTGCTGACACCGATCACCCTGTATGTCGGTCACTCACCGTTTGGACTTTGGGGCGTCTTTTGGTTATAAAAAGGGAACCGGAAAACGATTTCACGCCGGCTGTGAACATGTCGACGAAATCGAGAACATCGCCGTTCAGCGTGCAAGGGAACTTTTCGGTGCGGAATATGCCAATGTGCAGCCCCATAGCGGAACATCGGCCAACTTGGCGGTCTATTTTTTGGTTCTCGATGTGGGTGACAGAGTCCTTTCAATGGGGCTTCCCCATGGCGGCCACCTCTCCCACGGACACCACGCTTCCATCACCAGTAAATGCTTCGATTTTACCCATTACGGAGTGGACCCGGAAGGGGACCCGGCGCTGTCGCGGGATGGATCGGAACCCGGGAAATGGCTTTTTTGGGGAACTGCCAACTCCATGGGGATTCAAACGCGCCGGTGCCACCGTGTGCATCGATGCGGATGATATTCACACACTTTACACCAGCCTGATCCGCCTGTGTTACCTGCCCCCGCTGGCCGAAAAAACCCTTCCCTACAGCCTTGGCCTTTACAACCTGGCCGGTCGCCTGGGTCGGATCTGGGCCCGCCGCCAGCTGACCGACGGACAGCGACATTGACACCCGGACCGCCTTCATCTATACCTCCACCCGTATGGGACAGCTAAGTCCGCCAGCTGCGCTGGGCGCAATGTTTCGGGTTGGCAGACAAATGCCGGCACTTTCAATGGAAATTCGCATGATTAGTATCGACAATCTATACAAGAGCTTTGGCGGCCGCGTGCTTTTCGACGGCGTCAGCTTCAAGATCAACGCGAAGGAGCGCATCGGCCTGGTGGGGCGCAACGGCCACGGTAAGTCGACCCTGTTTCGCATCATCGTCGGCGAGGAGGGCTGTGACGACGGCGCGGTCAGCATGCCCAAAGGCTATCGCATCGGCTACGTTCAGCAGCACATCCAGTTTACCGAAACCACCGTGCTGGCCGAGGGAATGAAAGGATTGATCGCATCGGAAAAAGATCACCACTGGAAGGTCGAGAAAATCCTGGCCGGCCTGGGATTCTCCGACGGTGACATGGTCAGAAGCCCCCATGATTTTTCCGGCGGCTTCCAGGTGCGGCTCAACCTGGCCAAGGTGCTGGTCTCGGAACCAGACCTGCTGCTGCTGGACGAACCCACCAACTACCTGGACATCACTTCCATCCGCTGGATCGAGAATTTTCTACTGTCCTGGCCCCATGAGCTGATGCTGATCACCCACGACCGGGGATTCATGGACAAGCTGGTGACCCACACCGTGGGCATTCACCGCAAAAAAGCCAGGAAGATCGAAGGCAATACGGAAAAGTACTACGACAGAATCGCCCAGGATGAGGAGATCTACGAAAAGACCCGGCTCAACGACGAGCGCCGCGAAAAGGAAATCCGCCTGTTCATCTCCCGGTTCCGGGCCAAAGCCCGGCTGGCCAACATGGTCCAATCCCGGGTCAAAACCCTGGCCAAGATGGAAAAAAAGGACAAGCTGGAGCAGGCCAAAAACCTGGAGTTCTCCTTTCGCAGCAAGCCTTTCAAGGCCAAACAGGTGTTCACCGTCGAAGATCTCTCCTTTGCCTGGGGGGCGGAGCGGCCGCTTTTCGAAGACCTGTGTTTTTCTATTCTGGCCGGGGAGCGGATCTGCGTGGTGGGTAAAAACGGCAAGGGCAAGACCACGCTGCTCAAAGTACTGGCCGGCAATCTGCCCCCGGCATCGGGAAAGATCGCCTACAACCCGCAGGTCGTGTCCGGTGTGTTCGAACAGACCAACGTCCAGAGCCTGGTGGACAGCCGGACCGTAGAGGAGGAGCTGCTCTATGCCCAGCCGGACGTGGACCGCCAGAAGGCCCGCAACATCTGCGGGGCCATGATGTTCGAGGGCGACAGCGCCTTGAAGAAGATCAGCGTGCTCTCCGGCGGTGAGAAAAGCCGGGTGATGCTGGGCAAACTGCTGGTCACCCCGGTGAACCTGCTGATGCTGGACGAACCCACCAACCATCTGGACATGGACGCCTGCGACGCCCTGTTGGCCGCCATCGACAATTTCGACGGTGCGGTGATCATGGTCACCCACAACGAGATGTTTCTGCACGCCCTGGCCGACCGGTTGATTGTCTTCGATGACGCCGGTGCCAGCATGTTCGACGGCAGTTACCAGGAGTTCCTGGAAAAGGGCGGCTGGGGGGACACACCGGCAATGACCCGGCGGCTGGTGGATGATTCGGACGTCGACCGATCACCCGACCTTCCCCGTCCGACCAAAAAGGAACTCAGGCGCCTGCGATCGGAAATCATCACCGAAAAATCAAAGGTGCTCAAGCCCATGGACGATGCGATCGCCACGGCAGAAAAGAGTATTGAAAAAAATGAGGTCCTGCTGGACCGGTTGAACCGGGAGATGGTCGAGGCATCCGAGCAGGGCGAAGGCGCCCGTATCGGCCCCCTTTCCCAAAAGATTCGCACCTGCCAGGAGATCATCGAAACCCGTTTCGCCGAAATGGAGCAGATGGACGAGCAGCGGCAGCGGTTGGAGAAGAAATTTGAAAAGCGCCTGGCGGAATTGGAAACTTGAAATCCATCCTTCTCATTTCTCCACCGGTCGCCAAACCCTGCGAACCCCCGGCAGGGCTGGCAAAACTGGCCTGGGCGCTGCGTGCCCAAGGGGTCGACTGCCGGATCTACGATGCCAGCATCGATGGCGTCCTGGGGCTGCTCCACCGGCCGATTACGGCAGACGACACCTGGTCCCGCCGGGCACTGGCCGGCCGGACAGCCAACATCCATGCCCTGCGGTCCCCGGACCTGTATCGCCACCGTGACCGCTACAAACGGGCGGTCATGGACACCAACCGGGCCCTTCACATGGCGGGCCTTGAATTTGATGCCGCCCTCTCCTTGTCCAACTATGGATCGAAAACCCTTTCACCGGTTCGCAGCGCGGATTTGGTGCAGGCGGCCGAACAATTCGAATCCAACCCGTTCCATGCCATCTTTTCTGCAAGGCTGTTGGATCTTTTCGACCAGCGTGAACCGGCAATCGTCGGCATGTCGATCAATTTCATGAGCCAGGCCCTGTGCGCCTTTGCCATGATCGGTTTTATCCGCAAGCAGTTGTCCCGGGTGAAGATCGTCTGCGGTGGAGGGCTGGTGACATCCTGGATGAACATTCCGAACCTTGGCAATCCATTTGGGGGGCTGGTCGACCAAATGGTTTGCGGACCGGGTGAAAGCCGGCTGATCGCGATGTGCGCGGGCAAAAAATACATTGAACCCACAGTCACCGGCTATGATTATGCTTGCGATGAACCGGAGCGCTATTTATCACCGGTGCG
>JAGTUY010000243.1 GCA_018224455.1 Desulfosarcina sp. | reverse complement strand
TTTTTTGCGGTTATGGCCATCTTAAAAGCAATTCCCATTCTGGTAGCGGCATTTTTTCTTGGTAACTGGTTTCTTTCCGAAGTCAGAAAAGCCAGGTCCGCCGGGAAAGCATGGTATGCCCCCTACCTGACGATTCCGGGCATTTTGATCTTGATCACATTCATGATCCCCGTCTTCCTTCGCTTTTATCAATAGTTCGCTGCGAGCCTGCCGTGTGTGCTTCAAAAACCGAAAATGGTGAATTGAAAATCACCATCACCCATTCCCTTAAGATCAATCACGCCCCTGCCAATCTCCTGGAAATACTGGTGGAGCGGTTTCAGATGCTCAACCCCAAATGGATCGAGAACGAACGCATGGGGCGCTGGAACCGGGGAACCAAGAAAACCCTTCGCTTTTACCGACGCCTCGGCAAAAACGGGATCATCATCCCCCGCGGATATGCCCGCCAGCTGATTCTCCTGCTGAAGCGGGAGCGTCTTTCCTATCGCATCGACGATCGGCGCCGGTTGTTGCCGGATGTGAACTTTTCTTTCAACGGTTCACTTAAAGCCTTCCAATCCGCAGCAGCGGCGGAAATGCTGAAAAAGGATTTCGGCACATTAAATGCGCCCACGGGAAGCGGAAAAACCGTCGTCGGGCTTTTCCTGATCGCCCAACGGCGTCAGCCGAGCGTGGTGGTGGTGCACACCAAGGATCTTGCCTTTCAGTGGATCCAGCGCATCGAACAGTTTCTGGGTATCCCCGCCGATCAGGTGGGACTGATCGGCGCCGGCAAAAATAGAATCGGTGAGCAAATTACCGTGGCGCTGGTTCAAACCCTTTATCGGTGCACGGATCAAATCGTTCCCCACACGGGCCATCTCGTCGTGGACGAGTGCCACCGGGCGCCCAGCCGAACCTTCACCGAGGCGGTCACTGCTTTCGACTGTCGCTACATGCTGGGACTTTCGGCCACCCCGTGGCGGCGGGACAAACTGTCCAAGCTCATATTCTGGCATTTGGGAGATGTTCACCACGAGGTGGACAAGGTCCAGCTGGAGGAAAAGGGCCATATTCTAAAAGCCGATGTGGTGGTCCGAACCACTGCATTCGAACCCTATTTCGACCCGGTCAACGATTACTCCCGGATGCTGTCCGAACTGACCGCCGACGATACGCGCAACCGGCTCATCGCATCGGATGTGGCCAAAGAAGTCCAGGCCGGCAAGGGTGTCTGCCTGGTGCTGTCAGACCGCAAAAAGCATTGTGAAACGCTTCAGGGGATCCTGCGCTACAAGTTGGCCGTTCATGCGGACCTGCTCACCGGCGATCTGAGCGATGACGCGCGAAAGGCCGTGCTGGAGCGTCTCAAGAACGGCCGGGTCAGTGTGCTGATCGCCACCGGCCAGTTGATCGGTGAAGGCTTTGACTGTCCCGACCTGTCCACCTTGTTCATGGCCACCCCGATCCGGTTCAGTGGCCGGGTGATGCAGTACCTTGGGCGGATCTTGAGGCCGGCCCAGGGAAAATCACGGGCCCGGGTTTATGATTATGTGGACGAACGGGTCGCCCCCCTGGCTGCGGCGGCCAAGGCCCGGCAACGGGTATATGGCGG
Organism: Desulfosarcina sp.; assembly: GCA_018224455.1. Lineage (GTDB taxonomy): Bacteria > Desulfobacterota > Desulfobacteria > Desulfobacterales > Desulfosarcinaceae > Desulfosarcina. Next base: position 9,745 of record JAGTUY010000243.1, on the reverse strand, counting down.
GGGTTCAGGGGAGATCTTCCAAAGTGGATGAAACAAGCCCTGACCTATTGGGGCATAACCACCGTCGCCTGCTTGATGATCACGGGTGTCGTGGGCACGTCTTGCATCCCCGAACGGGCGGTGGTGGGCACGTTTTCGATGGCCCGTACCACATTCATGCCTTGCACCACCTTGCCGAATACGCAATACCCCCAGCCCTGGGATGTTTTGCCCCGGTGGTCCAGAAAGGCGTTGTCTTTCACATTGATAAAAAACTGGGCGCCGGCCGAATGGGGATCCGCCGTCCGGGCCATGGCAATGGTGCCGATTTCATTAGACAGGCCGTTGTCGGCTTCGTTGAGAATCGGCGGCCGTGGGGACTTGCGCTTCATTTCCGCGTCAAATCCACCGCCCTGAATCATGAACCCTTTGATCACCCGGTGAAAAATGGCACCATCGTAAAAGCCTGCTTTGACATAGGCCAGAAAGTTATCCACGGTTTTCGGCGCGGCAGCGCCGTCCAGTTCCATCACGATATCCCCCTGGTTGGTGGTCAGTTTCACCCGCGGCAGGGGATCGGCTGCAATGGACAGACCCGTGCCCATCAAAAAGACCAGAACCATTGTCACGACCCTTTTTTTCATATCGACCTCTATTGAAATGATTGAATGGTTAACCCAATCGAAACACCCGTCGGGGTTTGTCCAGCCGGGTGATGCCGGCCGCTTTCGCCGCGCGGACAGCCTGATCATATTCTGCCGGAGAGAGGGCGACGGCCAGTGCCGGCATCTCTCGGGCCCGGCCGCAGGGGCGATATTGAGACATGACGTTGACATAGGTGTTCCGGGACAGGCAATCGGCCAGAAACGCCAAAATCTTTTCCGTCCCCGCCAATCCGCCGGGCAGCACCAGATGGCGCACCAGGATGCCTTTGTAGGCCAGTCCGCTGGCTTTGTCGATGGCCAAGTCACCGACCTGGCGGTGCATTTCGAGCAGCGCGTGCCTTGCCAATTCAGGATAATCAGCGGCATTACAGGTGTCCCGGGCCACTTTCGAATCCCAGAATTTGAAATCCGGCATATAGATGTCCACGATGCCATCCAGCAACTGCAAGGTTTCCAACCGATCATATCCGCTGCAATTATATACCAGCGGCACGACCAGTCCCCGGCGGGCGGCCAGACCCACGGCAGCGAGAATCTGGGGCACCACATGGCTGGGGGTGACCAGGTTGATATTGTGACACCCGCTTTGTTGAAGTTCCAACATGATGGTTGCCAACTGGTCGTCCGTTACTGCCCAGCCTTCTCCCAAGTGGCTGATCTCGTAGTTCTGGCAAAAATTGCACTGCAGACTGCAATTCGAAAAAAAGATCGTTCCCGAGCCGTTGCGTCCAACCAGGGGTGTTTCTTCGCCAAAATGGGCGTTATACGAGGCCACCACGGCCCGGCGGCCGGTTCTACAGGTTCCGGTTTCCCCGGCGGTTCGGTCGACACCGCACCTGCGCGGACAAAGGGTGCAGTCGGCCAGTGATTCAAGCCCCTGGGTTGCGCGCTGCTGCAGGATGCCGGTCTCAAGGGCCTTCAGATATGCGGGGGCAGGGGGTGCCATGTTCGCTCATTGTTCCATCCGACCAGGCGATTGGAACGACAGTGGAAAAGGCGCGGCCGGGCGTTATTTTTTCAATCCGGCTTGATTTGCGCGGTCCATGCGACTATAAAAAAACCGCTGTTGCCTGTCAACTGTCAAACGTGTGCAACCCCTTTTTAATAAATAAGATATGTTATCGTCTGGGATGACAAGGCAAGCGCACCATGAAAGCCACGCCGCCGATGAAACCGCTTTTGGAACTCGTTGACATTCACAAACATTACCGCGGCCTCAGGGCCGTCGACGGCGTGAGCATGACCATCGGTCAGGGCACCTGTTTCGGCCTGCTGGGGCCCAATGGCGCCGGCAAGACGACCCTCATCGAGATCGTCGAGGACATCATTGACCCCACTGCCGGGACGATTCTCTACAAAGGCGCGAGTCGGGCGGCGCAGTTTAGGCAGGAGGTCGGGATCATGTTTCAACAGACCGCCCTGCTTTCGTTTTTGACCGTGGCCGAAACCCTGGAAACCTTCAGCCGGTTGTACGAACACACGGAGTCCATCGGCCACTTGATTCAACTGTGCCACCTTGAGGAGGTCAACGGGCAACTGAACGATAAAATTTCAGGGGGTCAGAAACAGCGCTTGCTGCTGGCCCTGGCCTTGCTGAACCGACCTGAATTGGTGTTTCTCGATGAACCCTCCACCGGCTTGGACCCCCAGGCGCGACGGAATCTGTGGGACATCATCAAAACGGTTAAATCCCAGGGACGTACCATCGTGCTCACCACCCATTACATGGAAGAGGCGGAAAGACTCTGTGACGACGTGGCCATCATGGACAAAGGCAAGGTCATCGCCCGCGGTGCGCCCCCGGCGTTGATTGAAACCCACTGCCGACGGGCCACCCTGTCGGTGCCCAAAGCCCAGTTCCCCGAAACGCCGGGCGACTTGCAGGGATTGATCAATCAGCGGGGAGACCGGATTCAGATTCGAACGGAAAACGTCAATGCGGTCGTCTCAACCCTGCTGTCGATGGGGGTGGATATGCGTGGTGTGACCTTGCAGACACCCACCCTGGAGGATGTTTTTCTAAAGCTCACCGGGCGAAGCCTGCGGGAATGATCCGGAGATTGCATGCGATTCAAGCGACTGTGGGCCATCTTTAGTGCCAGAAACCGTGAATTTTTCAGGGACCGTGCGGCATTCGGCTGGAACTTTCTTTTTCCGTTTCTGATCATTCTCGGATTTGGCGTCATCTTCAAAGGAGACTATCAATCTCAGTTCAAGGTGGGCCTTTTCCCGATCGCCCCGGGTGCATCCGTCCACCGGTCGACGGATCTCCTTCCGGAGTCGTTTGCTGCATTCGAGGCCGTCTCCCTGGTGGCTTTCGAAACCCGGGCCCAGGGGATGGACAAGCTCAAACGCCATAAAATAGACCTGTTGATCGAGGCAGGGACCCAGCCGATCCGGTACTGGGTCAGCGATTCGTCGCCTTCCGGGGCGATCGTCGAAAGGCTTTTGAAAGGGGCCCTGCCGGCGTCGGATTCAGGCGCCCAATTCGAGAAAAAGGACATCCAGGGGATACAGATTCGATACATCGACTGGCTTTTTCCCGGGGTGCTGGGCATGAACATGATGTTCAGCGCCCTTTACGGGGTCGGCTGGGTGGTGGTTCGCTATCGCAAAAACGGGGTGCTCAAACGGCTGAAAGCGACTCCGCTGACCGCCTTTGAGTATCTCGCCGCCCAGTTGCTGTCCCGGATTTTCCTGCTCATGTTCACGCTGGTTATCGTCTGGGTGGGGTGCGATTGGATCCTCGGCTTCAGGGTTTACGGCAGTCTGGCGAACCTTTTCGTGGTATTTTTGGCGGGCAGTACCTGCATGACATCGCTGGGCCTGGTCATCGCTTCGCGCGGGACCAGCGAAGAGTTCACCAACGGCCTGCTCAATTTTATATCCTGGCCGATGATGTTCTTGTCCGAAGTCTGGTTTTCCATCGAGGGGGCACCGGCGTGGCTCCAGGCCTCGGCGAAGATCTTTCCGCTGACCCACCTCTTGAAGGCCGCAAGACAGGTGATGAACGAGGGGGAAGGGCTGTTTGTGGTGATGCCGGAGATCACCATCCTGTGCGCCATGAGTCTGGCGTTTCTCTTGGCCGGGGCAGCCATGTTTTCCTGGAATAAATGAAAAACGAATTGAGCAATTGGGAATACTGGAATTGCCAATCCCTCAATCCCCTAGTTCACTAAACTGTGTATGGGGGACGGAATCAACCCACCACGGCGCAGAAACCGGTTTTCGCCGGTGGCGTTGTTTACCGGCATGATGATGGACTCGCCCAAAAGGCCGCCGAAAAAGGCGTGGTCACCGGCCTTTTTACCGGGCACGGGTATCAGGCGGGTGGCGGTGGTTTTCTTGTTGATCACGCCGATGGCCATTTCATCGGCGATGATCGCCGCCAGGGTCTCCTCGCTGGTGTCCCCGGGGATGGCCACCATGTCCAGGCCCACACTGCACACACAGGTCATGGCTTCGAGTTTTTCGATGGACAGGTGGCCCTGGGCGGCCGCCTGGGAGATGTTCAGGTCCTCGCTCACCGGTATGAAGGCGCCGCTCAGGCCTCCCACTTTTGAACTGGCAAAGGCGCCGCCCTTTTTTACCGCGTCGTTCAACAGGGCAAGCGCCACCGTGCTGCCGGGCACGCCGATGCTGGCCAGTCCAAGGCTCTGAAAAATCTCTCCCACACTGTCGCCCACGTTGGGGGTGGGTGCCAGAGAGAGGTCGACCACGCCGAATTTGATGCCCAGTCGCTGGGCCACTTCGCGGCCGATGAGTTCGCCGATGCGGGTGACCTTGTAGGCGGTGTGCTTGATGATTTCGCTGAGCTGGCCCAGGTTGAGATTCGGGTTGGATGCCGTTGCGCGGTCGATGGCTTTTTTGACCACACCGGGTCCGCTGACGCCCACGTTGATCACCGCATCGGCTTCTCCCACGCCTAAATAGGCGCCGGCCATAAACGGGATATCCTGGGGAATATTGGCAAATACGCACAGTTTGGCGCAGGCCAAACCATCGCGATCGGCGGTGAGCCGGGCGGCCTCTTTGATGGTTCTGCCCATAAGCAGCACGGCATCGATGTTGATGCCCGCCCGGGTGGAGGCCACATTGACGGAGGCGCAGACCCGTTGCGTGCCGGTCAACGCCTCGGGCATGGCTTCGATCAGCGCCCGGTCGGCCCTGGCGATGCCCTTTTCCACCAGCGCGGAGAATCCGCCGATAAAATCCACACGGGCGGCGCCGGCCGCTTCGTTGAGTGTGGTGGCAACGCTCAGCATCTGCTGAGCATTGAAGGGGGCGCCGGCCACGGCAATCGGGCTTACCGAAATGCGCTTGTTGACCACCGGGATTCCGTACTTGTCCCCCACCTCGTCGCATATCTTCACCAGATTTTTGGCTGCACCGGTGATGCGGGCATAGATGTTGTCCGTGAACCGGCCGATATCGTCGCTGGCGCAATCCAGCAGGTTGAGACCCAGGGTGACGGTACGAACATCCAGGTTTTCATTTTTGAGCATCTCCACGACGGAGAGGATTTCTCGTTCACTGAACATGGCAAAGTCCTTTTATGCGCCTTAAACGCGATTGATCGCTTCGAAAATAAGTTTGTGCTGAATGGATAGGTCCAGCGACAGCGCCAGGGCCTTTTCACGCAGATCCCGCCGAAGGGCCTGGTGGTTGGCATCGCTGGGGATGTCGACCTCATAGATCATGATGTTGGCATTGGGGTCGTCGCCGCCTTTGAAGACCGCCTGCAGGTTGGTCACATTGACCCGGTGGGCGGCCATGATGGCGGTGATGGACGCCACCAGGCCCTTGCGATCCGGTCCCTTGGTGACCACCACAAAGGGCTCGCTGTCGACGTCCGTCTGGGGTCCATTGTCTGTGGATAGTCGCTTTTCATAAACGTGCAACCCCATGGGGGCAAGCCCGGCGTTCAGATGCCGGTGCAGGTCCGCTTCCGACAGCGCTTTCGGGACACCGGCAATAAAAATGCCGGAGAATTCGTTTTGAAGAATGGTCTGGCTGACGTTTTCGATGTTGCAGTCCTGCTCGAACAGAATACGGGTGACCGCGGCGATGATGCCGGGCCGGTCTTTGCCCAGGACCGAAATGATCATTTTCTTCATGTAGCAGGCTCCAAAAAAAAGGTGAAGGGTGGCAATGAAGCATCCTTATGAAACAATTGGGGGTGGCTGTCAATATGGTGGGTTCAGGGTTCAAGGTTCAAGGTTCTGGGTTAAGCGGTTGGCCGAAAAAGGGGGCAATTAGGAAGGGTGAACGCCGGACCGGTGGACGCTCACAAAAAAGATTGTGCAAAAAAGCGCTGCTGTGATAACTTGACGGCTGTGAAAACGACGCGTATCGGTAATTTAATCCAGGAAAACAAAACCCTTTTCATCATCATTGTTGTCGGGCTGTTTCTGCTGGAACTGGAAATCTTCGCCCTGGCGGCCATGAAATCAGGCCGACAATCGTGGCTGCAGGTCATCGATGCCAGCGGCAACGTCATCCATGAGACCAGCGGCAAGAACCTGAGCGAATTCAACAAGTACTATTTCGAGAAGACCTTCGGTCCCTTCGAGAACTACCAGGTGCGGCTTGAAACCAGGGAACATCCCTTTCCGTTTCGGGCCTGGTTCGTGGCGGCAATCGGCATCCCGGTCGGCGCCATGCTGCTCTTCGGCTTTGTGGTCAAAGCGTACGTGGCTATTTTCCACGCCAATGAACTGCAAGGGGACGAAACCACGGCCGCCTGCGAAGCGGGGTATGAATCCCGCCTGGAGTCAATCCTGGTCCGCATCAGCCGGATGAACATTTTCATCATCGGGTTTTTAATCTTAGTAGGCGTGATCTCCTACTGGATCATCCCCAATATGATCACCTATATCGGACGTACCGGCATCGATGCGATCATCCGGTTCAAATGGGTGTTTATCACGCTGGGGGTCGTGCTGGCGGGCATTGGCATCTGGATTGTCTATCTTCGTTATCTGCTGGCCAAAAAGAGCATCGAAAGCCACACGGAAATCGAAAAGCACCGGCTGGCGCTGGAATACAGGTCCCAACACGGTTTGCCATTGCAGTTGGAAGCCTCTTCCGCAGAAAACGACCCCCGTGCTTCCCTGGAGTGGAATCGTTCCGATTGACGACTGATTCATGACGCAGATCATCACCACCCATAAAAATGCCGATTTTGATGCCTTTGCCTCTCTGGTGGCCGCCACATTGATCTATCCTGATGCCGTCGTCGCCATTCCCCGGACCGTCAACCCCAATGTACGGGCCTTCATGTCCATTCACAAGGATATTTTCGACTATGTGGACCGCTGGGGAATCGAGACCGGCAAGGTGAGCCGCCTCATCGTTGTGGACACGGCAGACTGGGCCCGGTTGGGACCCATCGCCAAGCTTAACAAGCGAACCGACCTGGAGGTGCTGGTGTGGGATCACCATGTCGGCGGGGATATCGATGCGGCGTGGAAATGCCAGGAGGCCGTCGGAGCCACTATCACCCTGCTGGTTCGTCAACTCAAAGCCATGCGAAAATTGATTACGCCCATCCAGGCCACGCTTTTCCTGACCGGCCTGTATGAAGATACCGGCAACCTGACTTTTTCCTCCTGCACGGCTGAAGACGCCTATACGGCCGGTTGGCTGCTGGACCGAAAAGCGGACCTCGCCCTGGTTTCCAAATTCCTGCGGCCCGCATACGGTGAAAAACAAAGGGACGTCCTTTTCGAGATGCTGAAAGCCGACAATCGGTTAAAATTAAACGGCTATACCATAAGCATAAGCCGGATCCACATCGACGGGCACGTGGGCAGCCTGGCCTTGGTCGTGCGCATGTACCGCGACATCGTCAACGTCGATGCCGCTTTCGGCCTGTTCGTGAGCGAAGAAAAAAACGGCCGGCAAAAATGTATGATCATCGGCCGCAGCAGCAACGAAGGGCTGGACGTGGGTACCCTCATGAAAAGCATGGGCGGCGGCGGCCATCCCGGTGCCGGCAGCGCCATGCTCAAAGGCGTCAACCCCGAGATCGTCGAACAGATGATCGTCGATCTCATCAATGGCAACCAGCAGTCGTCGGTTCAAATCAGCGATATGATGTCCTTTCCCGTCTGCTCCGTTCCACCGCACAAATCCATGGCCGAGGTGGCCAAAATTCTTCGCCAGCGGGGCTGCACCGGCCTGCCGGTGGTAGACGAGGGTCTGCTGGTGGGCATCATATCGCGGCGTGACTTCAAAAAAATCCGCAAAGAGGACCAGCTTCAGGCACCGGTCAAGGCCTACATGAGTAACCGGGTGATCAGTATCGAGCCGGGAAACAGCCCCATCCAGGCGGCCCAGACCATGGTGCGCCACGATATCGGTCGGCTCCCCGTGGTGGAAGACGGCCGGATCATCGGAATCATTACCCGTTCGGATGTGATGATGTATTTTTACGACCTGCTGCCGGATTGACATCCATGCAATAATCTAACCTAAGGATTGGACGATGCAACCCCTCGCTGTGATTGATTATATCGTCAAATGGCTCACCCAGTATCTTGACCGGTCCGGCATGAAAGGCTTTGTGGTGGGCGTTTCCGGCGGGATTGATTCGGCGGTGACCTCAACCTTGTGTGCCATGACCGGCTATCCGGTCAAAGCGCTGAACATGCCGATATGCCAGGCAGCGGATCAGGTTAGCCGGGCCGCCAAGCATATTCGGTGGCTCGCGGCGCGTTACCCCACAGCAGAAGGGGTAACCGTAGATTTGACCCCGGTGTTTGAATCCCTGAAAAGGGCCCTTCCTGAGGCCATTCAGGACGACTTGAGCATGGCCAACTCCCGAAGCCGGCTGCGCATGCTTACCCTCTATGGCTTTTCCACCCACCACCGCCTGCTGGTAGCCGGCACCGGCAACAAGGTGGAGGATTTCGGCGTGGGCTTCTATACCAAATATGGGGATGGTGGCGTGGACCTGTCGCCGATTGCCGATCTGATGAAATCAGAGGTCTATGCACTAGCAGGAGCAATGGGCATTACCGATGAAATCATCCAGGCGCCGCCCACGGACGGGTTGTGGAGCGACAACCGCTCCGACGAGAGCCAGATCGGGGCCGCCTACGATGAACTGGAATGGGCCATGGCCTTCGAAGCCGGCAAAGGTGACGAAGCCTCCCTTGATCCCAGGCAGCGGGACGTGCTGGCTATTTTCAGGACGTTCAACCGGATCAATCGGCACAAGATGGTGCCGATTCCCGTCTGCAGGATACCCAACCGTATCAAGTGAAAAATGATTGAACCTCGATAGCGAGCGTGCCGCGGGGGGCCGAAAGCCGGCACGTGTGACTGCTGACCCGCTTATTCAACGTTGAAAAACGAGGGCCCCATGAAAGGCGTGACGGATGACCGATACTTACCGGGAGCGCGTGTGCAGCGGTTATGATCACTTGTTGGCCATCGATGAACGACTCTTCGAAGCCCGTACAGAGCATCAGCATCTGCTCATTTTCAAAAACAGGGTATTTGGCCGCGTGCTGGCCCTGGACGGTGTCATCCAGACCACGGAGGCGGACGAATTTATCTACCACGAAATGATGGTGCATGTGCCCGTGCTGGCTCACGGCAGCGTTCGGCGGGTGTTGATCATCGGCGGCGGTGACGGTGCCAGCCTAAGAGAGGCCCTGCGCCATCGCGCCATCCAACAGGTGATCCAGGTCGAAATCGACCCGTTGGTCATCGACCTGTGCCGGCAATATCTGCCTAACCATTCCATGGGTGCCTTCGAGGACCCCAGGGCCACCATCGTGATCGATGACGGCCTGCATTTTCTCGAACAAACCCATGAACGCTTCGATATCATCCTGACCGACACGACCGACCCCGATGGACCAGCCGAAAAACTATTCAGCGAGCAGTTCTATGCCGCCTGCAAAAGCTGCCTGACGCCTGGCGGCGTGCTGGTTACCCAGAATGGGGTGGCCTTCCTGCAGTTGGATGAGGTGCGGTCATCGGCCGGACATTTTGAAACGTTGTTCCTGGACTGGCATTTTTTTACAGCGGCCGTTCCCACTTACGCCGGAGGCATAATGGCTTTCGGATGGGCCAGCGCCAACCCGGAA
>JAGTUY010000242.1 GCA_018224455.1 Desulfosarcina sp. | reverse complement strand
CTCCTCCAGGTTAAAGGGTTTGGCCAGGTAATCGTCCACCCCGAAGGCAAGACCCTTGATCCGGTCATCCGGATCGCCCTTGGCCGAGAGGATCAGGATCGGCAGCCGCTCATCTTCCAAACGGATGCTCTGAAGGATGGAGAGGCCGTCTATGCCCGGCAGCATGATGTCCAGAATAACTAAATCCGGCCCGATCTCCTTCCATTGATTCAGGCCGGCCACGCCGTCAGGAGCGATAGCCACCGTGTACCCCTGAAGGGCCAGGTTCAGTTGGATGCCTTCGGCGATGTGCCGATCATCTTCGATGATTAGAATACGCTTTTTGGGGGTTACCATAATGGCTGCTCCTGTTGGGATAACTATATCAGGGCCGGCAGAATCAAGGTGAACGTCGAGCCTTTGCCCCGCCCCTGGCTTTCGGCCAGTACCTTTCCCCTATGAAGACGGGCGATGTTTTGCACCAGGTGCAGGCCCAGCCCGCTTCCCCTGGCCGTCATATCGTCCGATCGGCCGATCTGGTAGAACTTGCGGAAAATCTTTTTCATCTCTTTTCGGTCGAAACCAATGCCGTTGTCTATAAACCGGATGTACGTCCGTTGACGCGTGGATTCGATGAAGATGTCCACCTGCGGCAGTTCTGCGTTACTGTATTTGATGGCATTGGTCAGGATGTTCATCAAAAGCATCTCAAACAGATGCCGGTTGATTCGCTGGTATACGGTCGTGGTGTCCGGACCGTGGACGACAATCCGGCATGCCTTGAACAGGTGGGCGTTTTCTTCAAGGAACTGGTTCACCGTCTTGACCAGATCACAGACAACAAACTCCCCCATATAGCTTTTGCTTTCCAGTTTGGCCAGGTTCAGCATGCGGTTGATGTTTTGGGTCAGACGGTCCACGTCGGTGAGCATATACTGGATGTATTTTAGCTGATCCTCTCGCGACAGTTCGTACCTTGAGAAGGTCTGCAGATACAGCTGAAGGGAAGTCACCGGCGTTTTGAGTTCATGGGTGAAGTTGTTGATAAAATTGTTCTGCATCCGGTACAGTTGCATGGTTTTCTGGCTGAATACGAAAATGATGAAGATGCCAAGCAGTATAATTCCAATCAGTATGCTCAGCACGAGGATCACCACCCATGTGTCGGCGGCAAATACCTGATCCTGCTCGACGTTGAACCGCACCATGGCCGAACGAAGGCCGCTGCTGACTTCAATATACCAGTAAATATACAGAAGAAGTGAAGCCACCAGGGCAGTGACGGAGAAGATAAACACCAAAATGGGATGGAAAAGCCACTTCACCTGCTTCATGGGTTGTGACAGGTCCTTTGCATAAAATGACGCGATTGCAGCTGCCTGAAAAATGCCGTCGATGGCCGGTAAGTGATTCTACCGGTTTTCGATGCACATTTCAATGCGGCGGCAACACCGCAACAGGAAATTTCCTTGACCGGCCGGCGTACCCATATTAAGTTATACCCATATTCTTCCTTCCTGATTTTTTTGTGCCGGCTCATCGATGGTGAATGTTCCGTTTCCAGCGAACCGTTCTGCCTGGTGGGTTGCTGCTGCTTTGATTTTTCGTTCGGACATGGGATCATCCGTTGAAATGATCTTGTCGTTTCAGCGGGTTTTCGTTTTACTAACCGGAAACCAAAAAGGGGGAAATCATGAGCGAGAGTGTCTACAAAGTCATCGAACTGGTAGGAACCAGCACCGCGTCCTGGGAAGATGCGGCCAAAAATGCCGTGGAGACCGCGTCCAAGTCATTGAAAGATCTGCGGGTGGCCGAGATTACCAAGCTGGATATGAAAGTGGAAGGAGGCAAGGTCACCGCTTTTCGCTCCCGGGTGAAGCTCTCTTTCAAATACGCCACCTAAAGATAGAAAAGGTTGGCAACCAGACGGCCAGGCTGCCCATTACCGGGCAGCCTGGTTCTATTTTTTTGCCTACCCCATGGCCCGCGACATCAGTTCCCCCACCATCTTAGAAAAGCGCGCGGGGTTGTCGAGTTTTCCGCCTTCACACACCACGGCCATGTCGAGTAATAGCTGGCTGTAGTTTTTCAACTCGGGGTTGTCCCGGTCGTTCTCAAAAATGGTCTTGATCTTTTCCACCACCGGATGATCCATGTTCAGTTCAAGGACTCGCTTGACCTCGTTCGGTTTCTGCCCGGAGGCCTTGAGCAGTTTCTCCATATAGGCACTCATGTCCCAGCTGTCCCCGGAGAGGCAGGATACCGAATCTTTAAGCCGCGACGAGGGTTTGACCTCTTTGATCTTGTTCTCCAGGTGCCCCTTGATAAAGCCGAACAGTGCATTGAAGGCCTCTTTTTTGGTATCATCCACCATGTTCAGATCCAGGTCGCCTTTTTCGGCGCTCTTCAGGGGTTTGCCGTCGTACTCGGTCAACGACTGCACCACCCACTCGTCCACCGGATCGGTCATCAACAGCACTTCAAAATCCTTCTCTTTCAGGCGCTCGAGGTGGGGGCTGTTGACCAGGGCGGACAGCTTGTCGCCGGTGATGTAAAAAATCTGCTTCTGGTCGGCCTTCATGTTTTTCACGTAATCGTCCAGCGACGTCCACGCGTCCTTGGATTTAGTGGTCTTGTAGCGGATCAGGGTGGCGATCTTTTCTTTGCTGACTGGATCGGTGTGAATGCCCTCCTTCAACACAGCACCGAACTCATCGTAAAACTGACTGTATTTCTCCACATCCATCTTGCTCAGCAGGTCGAAGAGTTTCTTCACCAAGTTCTTGCGGATATTCAGCACCAGCCGGTCCTGCTGCAGGATTTCGCGGCTGACGTTCAGGTTGAGGTCTGATGCATCCACCACGCCTTTGACGAACCGGAAATACTCAGGCATCAGTTCCTTGCAGTCGTCCATGATGAACACCCGCTTGGAATAAAGGTAGATGCCGTGGCGGCGCTCCGGTGTGAACAGGTCGAAAGGGGCCTTGGAAGGGATGTAGAGCAGGGCATCGTACTCGGTGGTCCCTTCGAACTTGAGATGGAGCCGCTCCATGGGCGGGTTCCAGTCGTGGCTCAAATGCTTGTAGAACTCTTCGTATTCTTCGTCCGTGACGTCACTTGGATTACGCGCCCAGATGGCCTTCATGGAATTTAAGGTCTCTTCGCGCATCACCTTGCGCGTGGTGGCGCCGATGGGCTTGCCATCCTTATCCTTGATCACCTCTTCATCGGGCAGTGGTTCGTCGCGCTCGACCTCCATGGTAATGGGGTAGCCCACGAAATCGGAGTGCTGCTTGACGATGCTGCGGATGGTCCACTGGTCGGTAAAATCCTTATCGTCTTTCTCCTTTTTTTTCAGCGCCAGCGTGATCGTGGTGCCCCGGGAGGCCTTCTCGGTCTCTTCGATGGTGTAGGATCCGTCACCGGCCGAGACCCATTTGACGGCCTTGTTCGCATCCGCACCGGCAGACCGGGTAACCAGGGTGATTTTGTCGGCCACCATGAAAGCGCTGTAAAAGCCCACGCCGAACTGCCCGATCAGTTCCGGTATCAGGGTCTCCTGCCCCTTGGCATGCTCGATGGCTTCCATGAAACTGGCGGTACCGCTTTTGGCGATGGTGCCGATATTTTCCATGACCTCATCGTAGGTCATGCCGATGCCGTTGTCCGAGATTTCGAAGGTCTGCTTGATGGCATCGGGTTTGATCTGAATCTTGAACGCGTTGTCTTCACCCAGGATGCCGGGTTCGGTTTCGGCCTTGTATCGGACCTTGTCAATGGCATCCGATGCATTGGATATCAATTCCCGCAGAAAAATGTCCTTGTTGGAGTAGAGGGAGTTGACGATCAGGTTGAGGATCTGCTGCACTTCGGTCTTGAACTGATGGGTTTCCTGCTTGGCTTCCATTGGCTCTCCTGCATGTTCGTTATCAAGCTTTTATCAATGGTTATAATTAGTTCGACAGTCGACGATGATTAACTATGGGCGCGATTTGCCGTTTGTCAAGGCAAGAAAAACGGTTTAACCGATAAAAACCAGCCTGTTCCCCAGTGCCCACCGACAGCTGTTCGATCCGAGAAAAAAAAGAGCCGCAGAAAAACGGCTGCGGCCGCCAAAGGTGTGGTTCAAAAACAAAAACGCATGATAATCTATAAATTTAGATATGTTATAAGTTTATTACAGCAGTCTTGGACCATGGTTCAAAATTTTGAACTTTATGAAAAAAAACAATTTTATCGATGCATATAAATGGGTTATACCTTGACATGCTTTAAGAGGGTTTATGATTTTGAACTTTCGCCTCATGATCTTGCACTTGCTCTCTCGGAGGAACAGACGGAAACCGCGGAAAAAAAAACAATAGGTGTTTAAATTTATTCATTTTTAATGTCATTCCGTTATTTTTTAGTTCTGGCAATCAGAATTGGCAGGATGTTTGCTTCTGGCTAATGTCAACCTAATAATTTTTCATCTGTTCTCCTCCTTAACGGTTAATCGGCTTCATCCCGATTAACCGTTTCCTTTTTTGACTCCGGAATAAAATTGCAAATTTCCAACCAACCGGTTAAAATCGTTTCCAACTCATGGAGTGATCCAAGCGATAAATTCACCCGATGTGGAATGATTCATCCCCGGCCACGGTGGTTGACGGCCGCAAATATCGACAGGTTTGGCCGATCACCATTACATTTGCCGACCGCAAAACAACTTGGCCTTTTGGCAATCCACGGAGGTGGGAATGAAAACCAAAAAATGGGTCTTTGGCTTTGAGGAACTGGATGCCGTAAAAAACCAAGTGGGCGAGGATGGGGATG
>JAGTUY010000241.1 GCA_018224455.1 Desulfosarcina sp. | reverse complement strand
TGATAGATCTTGACAGAATAGATGCTTACTTACTAATAATACCTTGATAAAAATAGCAATATTTATGGTCTGGTGTCAATCGGCTGCCCCATTGCCCAAGCGGCGGCTGACGCTGACAACGATACCCCAAGGAGGTGTTCATGCTAAAACTCAAACAGATTGTGGTGTCCATCGAAAATTCACCGGGTCGACTTTTCGAGGTCACCCATGCGCTGGGTAACGCAGGGATTAATCTTCGAGCATTGAATCTGGTGGACACCGGTGCCTTCGGCCAACTCAGGCTGCTGGTTTCCGATGTGGCCAAAGCCCGTCAACTGCTCATGAAAATGCATATCCCCGCCATGGTCAACGAGGTGGTCGCCGCTGAAATAGAGGACCAGCCCGGTCAACTGGCCGCTGTGTTAAAACCGATTCTGGATGCCAATATTCAGGTCGTGTTCATGTATGCCTTTTTGCGGCAGAGCCAGGAACGGGCGGTCATGATTTTCCGCTTTTCAGATAATGACCAGGCCATTGCCGTCATGCAGAAGCATGGTGTGCACCTGCTGGACGCCAAACAGTTCGGCATACTGGAAAACACGGATTAAGGGACTGTCCGACACCCATGGCCGACGTTCACCCGCCTTCCGACCGCATGCACATTGCCGACGACATCTTCAGGGACCGATTCCGGGTTTTTCTGGAAGATGTGGCGGACGGGTTTTACGAAACGGACCTGAAGGGCAATTTCCGCTTTTTCAACAATGCCCTGTGCCGCATTTTCGGCTATACGGCATCGGAGATCCAGGGGCGCAACTTCAGCGAATTCATGGATGCGGAAAACGCGCTCTACGCCTTCACCATCTTCAACCGACTCTACGAGTCCGGTGAGATCCCGTCTGAAATCATCTGGAAAATCGTCCGAAAAGACGGCCAGGAGCGGATATTAGAAATATCGGTCAGCCTCATTGTGGATCGGTCCGGCAAAAAAACGGGTTTCCAGGGCGTGGCCAGGGATGTCACCCAGAAAATTGCCGACCAGCAGGAGTTGGAAGCCTCCCAGCGTCGCGCCCAGGCGCTTTTCCAGGCCAGCTTCCAGGCTGAACGGCGTTACCGGGCTTTTCTGGAGTTTTTGCCCGATCCGGTTTTTGTTTTCCACATGGACAGCACGGTATCCTACCTCAATCCCGCCTTCGAAAAGGTCTTCGGCTGGACCTTGACGGAACTCGAAGGTAAACGCATCCCCTTTGTTCCCGACAGTGAAAAAGACCGCACACGGGAAGGGGTTAAAAAACTGTTCAGGGAAAAAGTGCTCCACGGCTTCGAAACCCGCCGGTTGACCAAGGACGGTCGGATCCTGGACATCGTGGTGGACGGGGCCATCTTCTACGATGCGCAAGACAACCCGGCAGGCCAGGTCATCACCCTGCGCGATGTGACCGCCCGGAAGCGGGCCGAGCAGATCAACCGGGCATTGTTTCGCATTGCCCGCGCCCTGTACCGCTTTCCCCGGCTGGATCGCATGTTGGAGTACATCACCCGCCAGGTCCAGGAACTGATCGGGGTTGCCGGGGCCATGGTCATGCTGATCGATGAGGAGAAGCGGGAGTTCTACATCCCTGTTGCGGCTTACGAGGACGGCAAGACCGGCAGCAGGATGAAAGAGATCCGGTTTCCCATGGACAAGGGGGTGGCCGGACAGGTCTACCGGACCGGTGAGCCCCTGATCGTTAACGATACGACCAAGAGCCCGTATTTCTACGACCAGGTGGACAAACAGGTGCAGTTCCACACCAAAAGCATGCTGGACGTGCCCCTTCGCATTCAGGAGCGGATGATCGGCGTGCTGTGTGCGGTAAACAAGACACAGGGTGCCTTCGACACCGGTGACGTGGAGCTTTTAGGGGCCGTGGCCAACCTGGTGGCCCTGCCCATTGAAAACGCCCGCATCAACGAAGCCCTTCAGCGGGCCTACGAGAATGTGCGCGGGTTGAACCGTGCCAAGGAGCAGGTGATCCACCATCTTTCCCACGAACTGAAAACACCCCTGTCTGTGCTTTCCGCTTCACTGGGGCTGCTGGAAAAGCGGCTTGACGGGAGGCAGGATAAGGCTTTAGACAGGGTCCTGGCCCGGGCGCGGAGAAACCTCCAGCGGCTGCTGGACATGCAGTACGAGATCGGCGACATGCTCCGGGAGCATGACTATCGGGCTCATGGCATGCTTTCCTTTCTGCTGGAGGCCAGTCGCGACATGCTGGTCACCCTGGCCGAGGCGCGGCCGGGCAGTACCCGGGCGCCGGAAGTGATCCAGCAGGCCATCGATCGCGAGTTCGGCAGCCAAGAGATTCCCTGCACGGATATCGCCCTGGACCAGCTGGTGAAAAACCATCTGGAGGCCTTGAAACCGCGCTTTGCCCACCGTGATATTCGTTTTGAAACATGCCTGGAGCCGGTGGCGCCGGTGTTGGTTCCCGTAGAGGTGATGGAAAAGATTGTGGAAGGGCTGGTCAAAAATGCCATCGAGAACACCCCGGATCAGGGACGGGTCACGGTGGTGGTGCGCAACGGGGAAAAAGGGCCGGTTTTCGAAGTTCAGGACACCGGTGTGGGCGTGACGGCGGAGAAGCAGCAGCTGATCTTCAACCACTATTTCGCCACCGGGGATACCATGAACTATGCTTCCAAGGCGCCCTATGACTTCAATGCCGGCGGAAAGGGGTTTGACCTGCTGCGAATCGCCATTTTCTCCGAGCGATACCACTTCGATACCAAAATGATATCCCATCGCTGCGGTTATATTCCGACTGACAGCGACGTCTGCCCGGGCGCCATCGATCGCTGCGACCCTTGCAGCAGCCCGTCTGACTGCGACGCCTCGGGGGGCACCACCATGCAGATCATGTTTTTGCCTTCGAACCAGCTGGATCTGGCGTGCCGGCTGGAAGCGGTCGACCGATAAGTCATCGAGATAACACTGTAATCATGACCAATCGTGAATAATGACTATGGATTCGATAAAAACAGACAACCGTATGGCCCCGGCCGCCGGCGGGGGGTTCTTCAAAGACATCAATGTGGAATTTCTGATCCACGAACTCAAGGACCCCATATCGGTCATCGAGACCGCCGTGCGCATGCTGCTGGAAAAGCCCGATAAATTCGGTCCATTGACCGGTCGCCAGGAAAAGGCCCTGAATCGGGCTTTACGAAATTCCAAAAAGGTGCGCAGCCTGATTGCCGACCTGTTGGAGGTGGGTCGGTCCGATGCCGGATGCTTTCAATCCTGCCGGTTCAACCCGGCTTCGATTGTCGACGAGGTGTTGATGGAAGCCTTGGAGGCATTAGACGCGAGTCCATGGGAGACGGTTCAGGCGGTCGGACAGGGGCCGGACCGGGACGCCGTTTTGGGGAAACTCGGCATCCACCTGACCTGTTCCGATGTTGTCCGTGGTGCCCAACTGTGCCAGGATGAGGCTAAATTCCGGCAGATCGTGGGCAACCTGATCAAAAATGCCCTGCAGCACCGGCACCGGCGATTGGACATCGGCATGGATGTGCTGGATGACCGGTTGGTTGTCGAGGTGGTTGACGACGGACCGGGGGTCGAGAAAGAGAACCGGGAGCTGATCTTCGAGCGCTACACCCGTCTCAAGGCGTGTGCGCTTTTATCCAGGACCGGCCATGGTCTGGGCCTGGCCGGCGCGCGGATCCTGGCCCGCCACCTGGGCGGTGACATCACCGTGACGAGCAGCCGCGGCGCGGGTGCGGCCTTTTGTCTGACGCTGCCCCTGACGCTTCCGGAAAAGCGTTGATTGCTTTTAGTTGCAGCCACAGTTATGAACGATAACCGGATCAACCGATCGGAAAGGAAAAGGACCCATGGCAAACCCTAAAGCCCATCTGGATGGCAAGCGCATTCTGGCGGTGGACGATGAAGCGGACATTTTAGAGACCATCGAGGACATCCTGGACATGGCCGACGTGGAGGTTGCCCGGGATTATGCCAGCGCATCGGAGAAGATTCGAACCGGTCGCTACGACCTGGCCATTTTGGATATCATGGGCGTCAACGGCCTGGTCCTGCTGGACGAGACAGTGGCCAAAGGGATTCCCACGGTGATGCTGACTGCCCACGCCGTCAACCCGGAGACGCTCATGTCTTCCATCCGCAAGGGGGCGATCTCCTATCTGCCCAAGGAAACCCTCGCCGAACTGGATGAGCTGCTTGAGGAACTGCTGGCCGCTCAAGCCGCGGGCAAACCGCCCTGGAAACTGCTTTTCGACCGGCTGGGGGGCTACTTCGACGAGCGCTTCGGACCCGACTGGAAGGCCAAAGACAAAACCTTCTGGTCCGATTTCTCCCGCACCTGGGAAGTGGGCCGGGGGATCCAGGAGCGCCT
>JAGTUY010000240.1 GCA_018224455.1 Desulfosarcina sp. | reverse complement strand
TGGCGGAGAAAAGTTCACAATTAAAATATTCTCAGTTAGTTAAAACGTATCATTTCTTGTTAACCATTAATATTAATTACCGTAGCCAAAAGAACAAATGACAAAACAATCACAACAGCCAATCTAAAAATTTCAAACCTGCATGATCATTAACAAAAGATAGTCTATTCATCAATATGGAGAAGTCAAATTGACCATCAACTGTTGGTTTGCTCCCTTATTCGAGATTTGAATATGATAATTTGGGATTTATTTGAAATTTGGGATTTGTATTTTTTTATTTTGGTGTTGGCGCTTTTTAAACATTTTCCTCGACCCCCCGAATCCTTGAACCCTTTTTTTTCAATCCACCACCGCCAGATCGCCGCTCTCCTCGATCCACTGGCGGCGGTCGCCGGCCCGTTTTTTGGCCAGCAGCATATCCAGGGTCGAAAAGGCCGCTTCGTTCTCATCCACGGTCAGCTGGACCAGCCGGCGGGTGTCCGGGGCCATGGTGGTCTCCCGCAGCTGCATGGGATTCATTTCACCCAGCCCCTTGAAGCGCTGAACGTTGATTTTACCGGTGGGTTTTTTTGTCTCCATGCGGCGGATGATGGCGGTCTTTTCGGCCTCATCCAGGGCATAGTGCACCGCTTTGGCCATGTCGATGCGGTACAGCGGGGGCATGGCCACAAAGATGTGGCCGGATTTGACCAGCGGGGTGAAGTGCTGCAGGAACAGGGCGCAGAGCAGGGTGGCGATGTGCAGGCCGTCGGAGTCCGCATCGGCCAAAATACAGATTTTTCCATAGCGCAGCCCGTTGATATTCTGCGACCCTGGGTCCACGCCAATGGCCACGGCGATGTCGTGAACCTCTTTGGATCCCAGTATCTGGGTCGATTCCACTTCCCAGGTGTTGAGGATTTTGCCCCGCAGGGGCATGACCGCCTGCGTCTGCCGGTCCCTGGCCTGCTTGGCCGATCCGCCCGCCGAGTCACCCTCCACGAGAAACAGTTCGCTTTGGGCCGGGTCCTGGCTGACGCAGTCGGCCAGCTTGCCGGGCAGGGCCGGGCCGGCGGTAACCCTTTTGCGCTCGATCTTCTTGCCGGCCTTGAGGCGGTTGCGGGCACATTCGATGGCTATTTCCGCCAGGCGTTCCCCGGCTTCGGTGTGGTGGTTCAGCCACAGGCTGAAAGCGTCCTTGATCACGCCGTTGACAAAGGAGGCGCACTGGCGCGACGAGAGGCGCTCTTTGGTCTGGCCGGAAAACTGGGGGTCGGTCATCTTGGTGGAGAGCACGTAGGAGCAGCGCTCCCAGATGTCGTCCGGGGCCAGTTTGATGCCCCGGGGGATCAGCTTGCGAAACTCGCAGAACTCGCGGATGGCGGCCAGCAGCCCGGAGCGGAAGCCGTTGACATGGGTGCCGCCCTGGGGGGTGGGGATCAGGTTGACGTAGCTTTCCGTAATGGTCTCGCCGCCTTCGGGCTGCCACACCACGGCCCAGGAGACGGCTTCGCCGTCGCCGTCCAGTTTGCCCACGAAGGGCTCGTCGGGGATCGTTTCACAGCCCTGCAGCCCGTCGGCCAGATAGGCCTTGAGGCCGTCCGCATAGAACCACTGCTCCTTTTCGCCGGTGGTTTCATCCGTAAACATCACCGTCAGGCCCGGGCAAAGGACGGCTTTGGCCCGCAGGTTGTGCCTCAGGCGGCGCGTGGAAAACCGTACCGAGTCGAAATAGGCCGGGTTGGGCCAGAAGCGGATGAAGGTGCCGGTGTTGCGCTGGCCCACGCTGCCGGTGATTTCCAGGTCCTGCTGCTTGCGTCCGTCGGCAAACCAGATGAAATGCTTTTGGCCGTCACGTTTGATCTCCACTTCCAGGCGGGAGGAGAGGGCGTTGACCACCGACACGCCCACGCCGTGCAGCCCGCCGGAAAACTGGTAGTCCTTGTTGGAAAACTTGGCCCCGGCGTGCAGTTTGAGCAGGATGACCTCCACGCCGGTGACGCCCTCCTCCGGGTGGATGTCCGTGGGCATGCCGCGACCGTCGTCGGCCGCACTCAGTGACCCGTCTGCGTGCAGAATCACGTCGATGCGGCTGGCGAAGCCGGCAATAGCCTCGTCCACGCTGTTGTCGATCACCTCCTGAGCCAGGTGATTGGGTCGCTGGGTGTCGGTGTACATGCCCGGTCGACGGCGCACCGGGTCGAGGCCTCTGAGTACCTCTAATGAAGCGGCGTTGTAGTCCCGATTGGGAGAGCCGTTTTTATTGAAAAGGGTGTCGGTTTTGATGGGACTACCTCCTGATACAAATACTGCTTGGACTTTTCGGGCAACAAAAGCGTTCAATGGTCGACGTTCAGCTTTTTCCGTCCGGTCCCTTTATGATGGATATCGGTTAAAAAATCAATACTGTATGTTGTGGTCGCAGTGATTTGGAGGGGTGGATCGTCAATATTGCCGGAAAATTATAGAAATGGTCAAGGGGGTATCCGTTGACATGGTAACCTTGTTTGCATCAGTGCTATCATATCCTAAGCCTGACTGTCGGCATGGTTGTCGGCTTCAGGAATCTCGGCATGCATCTGGGATGCCGGCGGGTGGTCCTCAGGGGTTTCGTAGGCATCCGGATTTTCTTCGAGCCGCGATCGGCTGAGATCCTCGATTTCCTTCGGGGTGGGCAGGTCTTTGAGATCCTTCAACTCAAACACCTCGAGAAAGTATTTGGTGGTGGCATAGATCAGGGGGCGGCCGGGTATTTCCTTGCGCCCCAGCACGCGGATCAGTTTGCGCTCTAGGAGCATTCGCAGGACGCCGCCGCTGTCCACGCCACGGATGTGCTCGATGTCGCTGCGGATGATGGGCTGGTTGTAGGCGATGATCGCCAGGGTCTCTAAAGCGGCCCTGCTCAGACGGGGGGCGTTGGGTTTGATCATTCGTTTGATCCATTCGTTGTAGCGGCCCTGGGTGCGGAACTGGTAGCCGCCGGCAACCTGCTTGAGCACAAAGCCGCCGTCTCGCTGCTCGTACTCTGCGATCAGTTGATCGAGGGCAGCCCGGATCGCTCCGGTCTCTTCGCCCTCGATAATGCCCTTGAGGTGGTCCATCGTCAGCGGCGTTTCCGAGACGAAGAGCAGGCTTTCGATGATGTATTTTAAGTCGTCAGTCATGGCATCTACTGAAAAAATATTCGAATAATCCCCGTGGGCACATGCTGGGCGATGCGGATCAGGCTGAGCTTGGCCATTTCCAGGATGGCCAGGAAGGTGACGATGATGTCGGATCGCTGGTGGTCATCGGCGAACAGCTCGTCAAAGGTCATTGATTCTTGGGCTTCCAGCATTTCGGTCAACTGGTTGATGCGTTCCTGGACCGAGATGCGGTCTCTGGTCAGGTCGACGCGGTGGTCCGGCGATACCTTGTCCAGAATGTTCTGAAACGCATCGATCAGTTCGAAAAGGCCGATGCGGATCACCTGATCATCTTCCACACCGTCCAGGATGTCGACATCCTGCTTCCGGGTAAAGGTTTTATCCCCCAGCAGATTGCGCTCCGCCAGCTGCTCCGCGGCGGATTTGATTCGAAGGTACTCCAGCAGGGGCCGTGTGATCTCCAGCCGGGGATCCTCTTCCTCCTCCTCACCCGCCTGCGGCGGCAGCAGCATCCTGGATTTGATATGGGTCAGGGTGGAGGCCATCAGCACAAAATCGCCGGCGAAGTCGATGTTCATCTGCTGCATCCATTCCAGATACTCAAGGTACTGCTCCGTGATCTGTGCAATGGGGATGTCGCAAATGTCCACCTCCGCTTTCTTGATCAGATGAACCAGCAGGTCCATGGGACCTTCGAAAACATCCTGGAGCCTGACCCGGTAAAGATCGTCTCCCGCATCATCGCGGTCGGCGTCCGTCAAGTTGTCCATTACCATTGGCATGTTTAATCTTTGATCCTTATGGCCGCCCTCACCTGAGCCATGGTTTTCCCGGCCACCGCCCTGGCCTTTTCGCTGCCGATGGCGATGATCTCTTTGACCCGTTCGGGCTTGGCCTTAAAGTGCGCCCGCCGTTCGTGGAGGGGCTCCATGGCTTGGATCAGGTTCTTGGCCATGATTTTTTTGCACTCGACACATCCGATCTCCGCGTTCCGGCACTGCGGGTCGATGGCCTCCCACGTTTTCCGGTCCGAATAGATTTTGTGAAATTCAAACACATTGCAGACGTCCGGGTTGCCCGGATCGGATCGGCGCATACGCTGGGGGTCGGTGATCATCTGGGAGACTTTTTTCTCGATTTCATTCGGCGTATCGGAAAGGAAGATGGCATTGTTGTAGGACTTGCTCATTTTGCGCCGGTCCAGGCCTAAGATCTTGGATGTTTGGGTCAGGATCGCCTCCGGTTCCGGGAATACGTCGCCGTACAGAAAATTGAACCGCCGGGCAATTTCCCGGGTAATTTCCACGTGGGGCACCTGGTCAACGCCCACCGGCACCCCGTTGGCCTTGTACATGATGATATCCGCCGCCTGGAGGACCGGGTATCCGAGAAATCCGAAGGTGGAAAGATCCTTGTTTTCGATCTGCACGATCTGGTCCTTGTAGGTGGGGTTTCTTTCCAGCCATGGCACCGGCGTAATCATGGAGAGAAACAGGAACAGTTCGGCATGTTCCGGAACCAGCGATTGAACGAAGAGGGTGCTTTTTTCCGGATCGAGACCGGCGCTGAGCCAATCGATCATCATTTCCTTCACGTATCCGGTGATGGCGCCCGGGTTTTCGTAGTCGCTGGTCAGGGCATGCCAGTCGGCAATAAAGAAAAAACAATCGTACTCGTCCTGCATGCCGACCCAGTTGTTCAGGGCGCCGTGCAGATTGCCCAGGTGAAGCGGGCCGGTGGGGCGCATACCGCTTAAAATCCGTTTCTTGGAACTCATGAAAACATCTCCTGATCAATGGCTTGGCTGCTGCCGGTTTGCCGAGCGCATGCGGCCGTTGTTTATTGTACAAACCCGTTATACTAAACAGAAGGCGGTTCGCAATCAAGAAAAAAAGGGGGTAAAGGGCGCAAAGGATTATAACCGTCGACCCTTGAACCGAGATATGTTTTTCCTGATGAAGTCAAGCTCATCCTCCCGGGTTTTGACCAACCCGTTGAGTTTGGCTTCCAGGACGGCCTGAAGCATTTTACTGAATACGGGGCCTGACGCGAGGCCCATGTCCAAAAGATCTTTTCCGGATATGGTGGTGGACACATTGCGCAGCCGGGTATGGTAGAGTGATATTCTTTTCTTGGCGATCTCGGAACCGGTGCAAACCATCATATACAGGATCACTTCCGTTTTGAAGGCTTTGAGCAGGTTGAATACGTCCGCGTTTTTCATGCGTTTATGCCATTCCAGTCGAGTGAGTTGTTTCTCCGCATAAATGCGGTATTCTCCAAACATCTTGGCATAACGCGGCGCGATGGTCAGGTGCTCACATATTTCATGCGTGGTTTGCACATCGCAATGGCGAATCAACGCCATCAAGAAAACAGCCCACCGTTCATAGGGTTCATCGATGAAGAGCAGGTCGTGCCAGTCGGTCACTTTCTGGGTGGTGTCCAGCAGGTGCTTTAAATCGCTTTCTAACTTAATCCCCGGATGAATCACCTTCAACAGATCGTAGTCCATTAGCCTTAAAATAGTCGGTGCGGGGTTCTCTTCCTTCAGAATCAACTTGAGTTCCGCATATACCCGTTTGCCGGAAAGGCGCTTGAAAAAATCCATTTTTACGGCATTGTCGATAAGGCTTGAAGTGAGTTTGCCGATAGTGAAATCAAATCGCTGCTCGAACCGCAGGGCTCTGAATACCCGCGTTGGATCTTCGACAAAGCTCAGGTTGTGCAGCACTCTCAGGGCTTTATCCTTGATGTCCTTCTGGGCAGAGAAGAAATCGATGAGTCTGCCGAATTTCCCCGGGTTGAGTTGAATGGCCAGTGTATTGATGGTGAAATCCCTGCGAAACATGTCCATCTTGATGGAACTCATTTCAATTACGGGCAGTGATGCCGGAAATTGGTAATATTCCATGCGCGCAGAGGCGATATCGATTTTAAAGCCGTCGGGAAATATGATGACGGCGGTACCAAATTTCTGGTGTGTGTGGGTTCTTGCCCCAAATGCCTGGGCGAATGTCTTGGCAAAATCGATTCCGTTGCCTTCGATGACCACATCGATATCTTCATTTTTTCTGTACAAGAACAGATCCCGAACAAACCCGCCTACCACGTAAGCGTTGCAGTTCAATTGACTGGCGGTTTCACCCAGTTGGATAAGGATTTTCATCATGTGTTTGGGAAGGCGTTCGCGCAAGAAATGGTTCACCATTCGCGAGCGTTTGTTGCTGGATTTATCGTCCAAGGGTGAAAATTCCTGGCTTGCGGGCCGATTCTGCTGGACCAGGGTGTTGAGCAGATCTGTGCGGGTGATAACCCCAACCACCCGGCCATGTTCCACGACCGGCAGAATTCGTTGTTTGTTCCCGATGATCTTGTCCTGGATTTCAACAACATCCGCATCTGGATGTACGTGAGATATTTCGGTGCTCATGTATTCGCGGATCGGAATCGTCTCGAGGTGATGAAACAATGCTTTTTCGATGACCTGCCGGGTGATGCAACCGCTGAAACCCGGTGTTTTGGAGCTGTTCCCGACAACCAGCAGGGCATTGATGTTGTAGCGGGTCAGCAGGGCCTTGGCTTCCTTGCAGGTGGTCTCCTCACTGGCCATGATGGCCGGTGAAGACATCAGATTCCGGGCCAGACGTCTGGGGTTGATCTTTGCGTAAAGGGCCTCGAAAAGCAGCTGCTCAGTCTGCGCGATGGTTTTTCCCTTGACGGTTGCCGCGGCGGCTGACGGGTGCCCCCCCCCTCCGATTTGATCCAAAATATCACCGACGTCGACATCATCCGTTCGGCTTCTGGCCACGACGTAGACTTTGTTTTCCATCTGCCCCAGGGCAAAAATGGCGTCGATGTTCTCCATTTTGGCCATTTTTTGAACCAGAAATGAAAAGTCGGGGAAATAGTCGTCGGTGGTCACGCTGGTCAATACGAGATCCACCCCTTTGATCACATAGCGCCTGGAGGCTTGAATCATATCGTTTAGCAACCCAATTTGTTCAGGATTGAACTCCCGGGTGATCATGCTGGAAATGACGTTGAGGTTGGCGCCCCTTGAAAGCAGATACGCAGCCGCCTTGAAGTCATGCTCCGTCGTCGAGGGAAAAGAAAATGATCCGGTGTCTTCATAGATTCCCAGGCACATGATGGTGGCCTCTTCCGGTGTGATGGGGATGTTTTTCTGACGGAGAATGTCCGACAGGATGGTTACCGTGGCGCCGGTCAATCTGTGATACTCTTCATCCGCGGGAATATCATCGTCGTGTTTGGGATGGTGGTCATAGATATGGATTTCCAGTTCGGGATTTTCCAGGACCCGGCGCAGATCGCCAATCCGATTTTTTCGCCGGGTGTCGACCAAAACCAGCTTGGTAACTGCTGAGAAGTCGATTTTCCCCAGTTCTGCGATGTTGAAAAGATAGACCATGGATTGAATGAAAAAATTCCTCAGATTTTTTTCCTGAGATCCGGGGAATACCACCAACGCATCAGGGTAGAGCTTCTGGGCGGCAAGCATTGAGGCCATGGCATCGAAATCCGCATTTACATGGCTGGTGATGATGGTCAGCGATCGTCTGTCCGAGTTGATTTTAGCAGTCATAATCAAGAGGATGTCAGCCTTTCTAAATTATTAAAACGCGAGGATAGTACGCTGTTGGTTCCATTTTTGCAAGTATGCCAACACGTTCACACGGGTTTTGAACCGCGATAGCGAGCGCATTCCTCGCCGCTTGCGGCGGGGTTAGTGAGCGAACTGAAAATCGACTTTTTATCCTTACGGTTAAGATATCGTTGTTAAAAATATTTTTTGGTAGCCAAGTGGCAATTGAAATCTTCATAGAATGAGAATATTGAATATATCACTTTTTCCGGTTCTGGAGAACCCACCTTGAACCGCGACAGCGAGCGCATTCACCGCCGCTTGCGGCGGGTTTAGGGAGTGAATGACGCGATCGGTGATGTGATCCAATTTATCAAAACGATTGATGCCGATGGCCTCTTGTTGAACATCCTTGACCGGCCGGCCATGGAAGACTGAGTCGACCCAATTGGACCCAAACAGCTGAAAAATATTTCAGATTTTCTGAAAGGTGCCGAAATCGTCAATTATCAACCCAAACCGACTGCTGGGGTGATGCAACATCATGATCTGGTGACGCTCATGGTTTCAACGATTCGCAGACGACCTTATACCGTTCTGGATGTGTCACAGATCATGGGAATAGATGTTGAAGCGCTGCAACCCGTTCTGGATCAATTGGTCGCTTCCAACCAATTGATCATTAAACCAATGGATCGAGGCCTGTTTTACATGGCTTCTTAAAAATAATTTATTTTTTTTAATTTTACAGACAGCGGCGGCGGCTCATTTTAGGATACAGGGGGATGTTATGCCGATTTATTTATGGGAAGGAAAGAACAGGAACAATATCGTTCAGAAAGGTGAGATGGAAGCATCCAGTGAGGATGTGATTCGATCCAATCTTAACAGACTCCGTATAACCCCAACCAAAATCAAGAAGAAACCGAAGGATCTTTTCGAAAATGTTGCTTTTCTTCAGCCCAACGTAACCCAAAAAGACGTCATCTTATTCTGTCGTCAGTTTTCGACGATGATCGATGCAGGACTTCCCATCATTCAGTGCATGGACATCCTGCATTCGCAACAGGAAAATGCGACATTCAAAAAGATGCTCAAAAATATCAAGGAACAGGTCGAAAGCGGTTCAACCTTGGCGGACGCTTTGAAAAAATATCCCAAGCAGTTTGATGATCTGTTTGTGAACATGGTGTCTGCCGGTGAGGCCGGTGGTATTCTCGATACGATCTTAAGGCGGTTGTCCGCTTACCTGGAGAAGGCGGCAAGACTGAAGAGTCAGGTCAAAGGCGCAATGACCTACCCGATTGTGACCATGGTTATCGCTGTTGCGGTTGTTGCGGTCATTCTGGTGTTTGTCATTCCCGTGTTCCAGGAAATGTTTGCCGATATGGGGGGGGCGCTTCCTCCAATCACGCAGGTTGTCGTTGGCATGAGTGAGTTCGTGAAATCGAAGATCCACTGGATTGTGATTGGTATTATCATTTTTATCTTCGCCTTCAAAAAATATTACAAAACCGAAAAAGGCCGAAAACTTGTCGATGCAACGATGCTTAAACTGCCGGTCTTCGGCTTGTTGATTCGTAAAGTGGCCGTCGCCAAGTTCACCCGTACCATGGGAACCATGTTGTCCAGTGGCGTGGCGATCTTGGAGGCATTGGACATCGTCGCCAAAACATCAGGCAATAAAACCGTTGAGCAGGCAATCTATACGGTTCGGAGCGGAATCGCCGAAGGCCGCACCATGGCGGATCCACTGGCCGAAAGCGGGGTATTTCCAGCCATGGTATGCCAGATGATCTCCGTTGGTGAATCCACCGGCGCCCTTGACGCCATGCTCGAGAAGATTGCGGATTTTTACGAAGAAGAGGTTGATCAGGCGGTCGACAATCTGACGTCCTTGATCGAACCGTTCATGCTTGTTTTTTTGGGTGTGGTGATTGGCACGCTGGTTGTTGCCATGTACATGCCTATCTTTAAGATGGCTGGCGCCCTTTAAGCCTCTGATGGATCCCAACGGTTCTTAATCGCTGCAAAGTTGTCTTGACTGAATTCTTGCCAAATTACCAACTCGATAGAGAGACGTTCAACCGAAAACTCAATTGGTTGATGTCAATACGGTTCCTTTTCGCAGTGTTGCTGCTTGGATCAACCCTTGCCTATCAGGTTGGCAGCCAGTTTGATCCCCAAGAAACACCGATTGCTATTCTATACGGCCTGGCCGGAGCGATTGTATTGATGTCTGCCGTGTACGGCGCTCTGGCACCGCTCACCAAGCGATACCAACGCATTGTCATTTACGGCCAGATTACCATCGATACATTGTGCATTACCCTGATCATTTTTGTGACGGGCGGCTATTCCAGTGTTTTTTCATTTTTATACCTTTTGGTTGTAATCTATTCCAGTGTGTTTGTTTTTAAACGGGGCAGCCTCCTGGTAGCAGTATTATGCAGTTTCCAGTTTGCCATACTGCTGGTTCTAGAATTAAATGGAACCATCGATCTTTTTGGCTATGGCGGCAGCATTACTGGCTCTGCAATAACGGGTATTCAAGTTTTACAAAAATGCGTCATCATGACGGTTGCATGCTTTTCAGTTGCCTTGCTAAGTGGTTATCTTTCTGATCAGGAACGACAATCCAAGGCTGAACTGGTGGCTATGGAAGCCCATCTTGGCCGGGTTCAAAATCTGGCGCAGATCGGTGAAATGGCTGCCGGACTGGCCCATGAAATCAAAAACCCGCTGGCTTCATTATCGGGAGCCATACAGATCCTTAAGGGTGAAATGGAAAACAACCAGGACAATATGCGATTGGTGCACATTGTTCTCAGAGAAACTGATCGATTAAGTAGCTTGGTTAACAATTTCCTAACTTTTGCCAGGCCCTCTGCCGGCCGGACCGAATGGGTGAATTTGGCAGATGCCATGGCTGAAATGGTAACCCTCTTTGAAAAGGACGGGTCAATCGGTCTGCGGGTTAAAGTGGATTTAGACATCATCTCAGATGCGTATGTCGAGATTGATCCGCTGCAACTCCGTCAGGTAATCTGGAACCTGCTATTGAATGGTGCCGAATCAATTGAAAATGAAGGTAGAATAAAGATAACTGTACAGAAACATAAGAGCGAACGGATCATGGTTTCGATTGCCGATGACGGATGCGGAATGGATGAACAAACGGTAAAAACCATCTTCAACCCCTTTTTCACGACCAAGCCCAATGGCACAGGTCTTGGTCTTTCCATCGTCTATCGAATTCTGGAAACCTATGACTGCCGAATGGATGTGCAAAGCAAGCTTGGCCAAGGCAGTATTTTTACCTTATATTTCAAACCGGCCGATCGCACCGTATAGTACAATAATATATCGCATCTTCGATGATATGTGCATTAATTAAAACACCTCATTCGTTGTGCGTGCTTATAAAAAGCGAACCGATGACAGGAAGAGAAAAAGAAGATTAAAATACATTTACTTTCAATAAGATCCACCTGGACAAGGGTTTTTATATTTTCGTGTGGGTGTGCATAAACACATGGTACGGTTTGTGCTCTAACACATGGTACGGTTTGTGCTTTAAAGATAGTCAACGTTATTTGAAAAGTAATCAGCTCGATAAAGGCAAAACATCCGAAAGGATGTGACGCAAAGCCAACGGCCTAACACCAGAAAATCTGGAAATGGCGGCAGGGTTGCCGAGCGGACACAGCATCTCTCAAATTGGCTGTTGGTCGCACGGCACATCACAATTTGGGAGATGCAATATGAAACTATCCACCCGATTCTATCTGAAGGTTTTTTTCGCTTCCATCGCTATCATTGCAGGCATCGTGACGGTTGCTCACAGTGCGGATGTAACCCTGCGGTGGGATGCCAACGTCCCGGCTCCGGAGGGTTACCGGGTTTTCGCCAGGGCAGGCACCGATAGTTACCGATACGATCATCCCATCTGGGAGAACAACCTGACCACCTGTACGCTGACCGGGCTCAGTGAAGGGGTCACCTATCATTTCGTCGTGCGCGCATATGATGGTGCGCTGGAAAGCGCCGACTCCGAAGAAGTTAGCTATACACCCGCCGCCGTTGTGCCCAACCAGGCGCCCACGGCTGTCGCCGGGCAGAATCAGGTCGTTGATGAAGGCTCATCGGTAGTCCTCGATGGCTCGGCCTCAAGTGATCCTGACGGGGCGATTGTCGGTTATCAATGGGCGCAGATCGGTGGAACTGGAATATCCATTTATAGTGCTTCGACCAGTCAGGCATCCTTCACTGCGCCTGTGGTCGGTCTCGCTGGCGAAACGTTTACGTTCCGCCTGACCGTCACCGACGACGACGGCAGCAGCGCGGTTGCCAATATGACCGTCAGTGTGCTCAAGTCGTCGAGCACCGATGTCGATGGTGACGGTGTGCCTGATGTGTTGGACTTGTTTCCCAGCGATCCCACCGAATGGGCGGACAATGATGGCGACGGAATAGGTGACAATCAGGATCCGGACGACGATAACGACGGAATACCCGATGCGTGGGAAATCACCTACGGGCTGGATCCGCTTGTGAACGATGCCGATCTGGACGCGGATGGTGATGGCTGGACCAATTTGGAAGAGTTCCAGGCCGATACCAATCCGACGACCGCACCGGCCAATATTGCACCGGATGCACCGGTTATCGAAAGCACCGTTCAAGTCGACCGCGTCGACCTCACCCCGGTGCTTGTCTCAGGGTTCTATTTTGACACCGACCACGATGACCATTATCAATCTCGATGGCAGATCAGTACCGAATCGGATTTTTCGACGCTCGTTTTGGATGAAACCAGCCAGAAACAGCTTACCGCATACACGGTTGGCGAAATGGTGCTCGATGTCGATACCGTTTACTACTGGCGGGTAAAGTTCATCGATGCCCGCAATGGTGCATCGGATTGGTCTCAAGCGGCTACCTTTACGACGATTATTGCCGAAAGTGCGGGCGATCTAAATTTCAATGGCATCCCGGACGCCCAGGAGGTCGATGAATCGGTGGATGCCAACGAAAACGGAATAGCGGATTCCCTCGAAGACAATATGATGAGTGTCAACACGATCGAGGGACAAGCCATCGTCGGTGTTGAGACCTTGTCCGATAATGTTACCCTGGTTTCGATCAAATCACTGGCCACGGATACGATTCCGGACCAATCGGTGAAGATGGGATTCGGCCTGATTGGTTTCAAGCTATATCTAAACAACGGGGTTAAAACCGCAGCGGTAAAAATTCATTTCTCACGCCGAGTCCCCCGCGATGCAAAGCTGTATAAATACATCTCCGATACCGGTTGGGACATATATGGGAACGCCGTTTTTGCGCCAAACCGAAAAAGCGTCACATTGATCCTGGAAGATGGTGGTATGGGCGATGAAGACGGCGTTGAAAATGGTGTGATCGTCGATCCCTGCGGGGTCGCGTATGTGGATTCCACGACCGCTGATAGTGCGAGTCTGTCAACGGGTGGTGCATCTACCGGTGTCAGCAGCGGCGGTCAGTGTTTTATTTCTGCCGGCCTACACGACATGGGCTGGGTTGATTCTAATTTCCCAGGTGCTGCCATGGTGATGGTTATGACGTTGCTGATAGCGGGAATTACTTGCACCGCAGTCTTTCAAATCAGTAAAAGTGAATAAAAGAGGCGATCCGCTTTTGAAAATCACCTGAAAGACAACAAACTGAAAATTGACGATGCCCTTGATGCACAATCATCAGGGGCATCTGCTTTATTAAAAAAGGTCAGATGAGGTTCAATGCGATTCGCGCGACTCGGTCTGATGCGCCGGCGCCGCCGAGAAGGTCTCTGATAGCAAACAGCTCCTTTTCTATTTGCTTTAACCTTTCCGGGTCACCGAGCATGGTGGTAACGGTCTCAGCGATGGTTTGGGGCGATGCATGGTCCTGAACCAATTCTGGCAGCAGTCCCTTTTGAACAATGAGGTTGACGATACCGATATGCTTTACCTTGATGAGTCGTTTTCCCAACCAGTAGCTCAATGGCGATACTTTATAGACGATTACCATTGGAATACCATAAAGGGCTGCCTCCAAGGTGACAGTACCAGAGGCCGCCACTATCATTTGACTCTGTTTAAATACGTCAACAACCGAGCCTTTGATCGTTTCTAACTCAAGCCTTGGTGCATGTCGCCTGATAAGGTCACTCACCTGGTCATCTTTAATGGACTCGGAACACGAAACAACGAACCTCACCGCCGGCAGCTGCCGTCTGATTCGTTTAGCGGCTTCGAGCATAACAGGAAGCAGCGTCGACACCTCTTTTTCTCTTGATCCGGGAAGAAGGCCAATGATTGGTGTTTTTGTCTGAGATGCGGATGCTCGGCGGTTTACCACCGGCAGGATTCTGTCCAGCAGGGGGTGGCCCACAAAAGTAACGGGCACATGGTGTTTACGGTAAAAAGCCGCTTCGAATGGCAGGATCACCGCCATGTGGTCGACCAGCCGTTTGATTTTATGGACCCGGCTTTGGCGCCATGCCCAGATCTGGGGACTGATATAGTACAAAACCGGAATGCCGAGCTTTTTGGCGGCAGCAGCGACATGAACGTTGAAGTCTGGAAAATCGATTAATATCAGCAGATCCGGTTTGAGCCTGCTGAGCGCTTTTTTGACGGTTGTCATGGCCCGATAAATCGTCGGCAGTTTGGAAAGCACTTCCGTGATTCCCACAACGGCAATCGTTCCGGCATCCACGACGAGTCTGACGCCTTCCTTTTGCATGGCGCTACCGCCAACGCCGAAAAGGAATGCGTCCCTGGACAGGTTTTTAATCGCCTGAGCCAGTTTTGCTCCGTGCATATCCCCTGAAGCTTCGCCGGCAATGATCATGATGCATGTTAAAGGCATAGAAGTAGACGATTCCCATCACTACATGAGGTGCCGACTGGTTTCTTGAATTTGTGCCATGATCGTCAGCGCGGTTTTCAGGGCATCACGCCCCATCTGGCCGGTTACCAGGGGGGGGCGACGCTGCTTAACGGATTGCACAAATGACTTGATTTCATCATCCAGTGCATCGCCTTTATCAAATTCCAGCGCTTCGATTGTCATGCCGGGAATGATGCCATCGGACTGACTCAAATCAGGACGGACAAGGGTGATTTTATGGTTGGCAAAGTCGATTGAAATGTAGGCATCTTTTTGAAAAAGCCTGAGTTTTCGCTCATTTTTGGCAGATATCCGGCTGGCCGTTACGTTGGCAACCGCCCCGTTTACAAACTCCAGACGAGCGTTGGCGATATCAATATTTCCCGATATTACGGATATGCCGGCGGCATTGACGGTTTTAATCTCTGAACGGACCAGGTTTAAGATTAAATCGATATCATGGATCATCAAATCAAGGACCACGCTTACGTCGGTGCAGCGTCCCTGAAAGATGCTCAGGCGGTGGGATTCGATGAAGCGGGGGTGATCGATTTTGCCTTCCAGTTGGACAACCGCCGGGTTGAACCGCTCCAAATGCCCCACCTGGATGATCAACCCTTTGGAATCAGCAATTTGAAGCAATTCATCTGCGTCGTCGAGATGGCTGGTTATCGGCTTCTCGATCAGGACATCGACATCCTGGTTTAAGAAATCTTTGGCAATTGCATAATGGACAGGCGTCGGCGCAGCAATACTAATCGCATCGACCTTTCCGAAAAGCGATTGATGGTCCTGAAAATAGGCAGTGCCGTTCTCATCGGCGACTTTTTGTCCCTGAACCTCATCCGTGTCGACCACACCGACAAGATTCACATCCGGCATATGGTGGTATTTTTGGGCGTGGAATTTACCCAGATAACCCACCCCGACGACCCCGACGCGCAGCTTTCCCATTGGCGGTTCCATTGGATTAAAATTGATCTTTCATACAGCATGACGATTGTCATGCCCTACACACAGATGATCGAAATATTGTTTTCGTTTGCCGTGCGAATCATTTCCGCACGATCAAAAACTACGGTCCGACCCGCTTCGATGGCTATGGCCCAAACATTTGAATGGCTCATGATTTCAATTGTTTTCATGCCTACCGAGGGGACATCGAAACGAAAATCCTGATTCGGCTTGCAGATTTTTACCAAGACTGCCTCGCCCTTGCCCAACTGCCCACCCCGTTTGATCGTGGCATCGGTTCCATCGATCGCCTCAACGGCGAGAATGGATCCGCCACCCACAACCACGCTTTGCCCGATATCCAACCGGCCAATTTCCCTTGCGATGGAAAAGCCCATGGCGATGTCTTTCTTTTCCGACCGGGTGGGCTTTCTGTGGGTCCAGACACCTTTTGTGGCCAGTAACTCGGGCAAGAGAAAGGTTGAAGGCTTGATCGTTATACCCTCTTTTTCAAGACTGTCCGCAAAGGCACGCATAACTGCATCATCGTGGGTGTGTCGCATTCCCGCAATGATGGATATGGCCTTCATATCAGGCTTCACATCGGTGAACAACCGCGTCTTGCGAACGGCGCCCAACATCACTGCACGGTCGACGTCATTTTGCTTGAAGAACTTGATGAGCCGTTTGACCTGACCCAGATGCAGCCATTGAATCTTTTCTGATAACTGGGTGAGCGCCTGGTCCGCTTCGTTGACGTATGCCGCCGTATACACGGAGAGCCCTTTTTCTATGGCGGCTCTGGAAAAAAGCATTGGGAACTGGCCGCTCCCGGCTATGAGTCCAATCTTTTCATCCATTGGAAGGGTCGACACCGATGTTGTTATTCAATTGGTAGCTTGTCATTTAAAATTAGGTTCTTGCAATTATCTTCCGGTTTGTCCGGGTTAGGATTTACCGGGTCACGCCTCTGGAGGAGGCTTTAATAAATCGAATGAAGGTTTCAACTTCAGGCACCATTTCAACTTCGGCGTGCACCCGCTCGATGGCTTCGTTCATGGTCAACCCATACCGAAAAAGTATCCGGTAGGTCTTTTTCAACGCGGACAGCGATTGTTCAGAAAAACCATAGCGTTTGAGGCCAACGCGGTTGAGGCCATGTAATATGGCCCGATCACCGGCCGCAATGACATAAGGCGGTACATCCTTGACCACGGCTGATTTACCGCCGATAAAGGCATGATCGCCGACTCTGACGAACTGGTGGATGGCCACCAAGCCCCCGACAGTGGCGTGATTGCCGATGGTGATGTGGCCGGCCAATGTGGTGTTGTTGGCAAGCACCACCATTTCTCCGACGTGGCAATCGTGGGCGATATGGGTATAGGCCATCAAAAAGGATTTCTTGCCCACTTCGGTGATGCCACCACCCGATTTTGTCCCGCGGTGAATGGTAACAAACTGCCTGATGGTAACGTCAGGTCCGATTTTTACATAACTCTTTTCTCCGCCGAACTTCAGGTCCTGGGGGATGGCGCCAATGGCCGCAAATTGAAATATCCGGCATCCGGGGCCGATGATCACGTGGGGGTCAACGACCACGTGGGGGCCGATCCATGTTCCTTCGCCGATGGTGACATCTTCCCCGATAATTGAAAAAGCGCCGATATTGACGCCCTCTCCGATCGTTGCATCGGGACTGACGATTGCAGTTTGATGAATCATATTAGTCTCCATAGGCGGCCATCAATTTTGCTTCGGCGACAATTTTCCCGTCGACCTTGGCAACGCCTGCCATTTTTACGACTTTGGACCTCAGTTTCAACATTTCCAGTTCAAGAATCAACTGATCACCGGGCACGACCGGCTTTCTGAACCGCACATCGTCAAATCCCATAAAATAGATGAGCTTGCCTTGTTTTTCCGGCGGAAGCGATTGGGTGACCAGCACACCGCCGGCTTGTCCCATGGCTTCGACAATCAGAACACCGGGCATGATCGGCGTGCCGGGAAAATGCCCCTGAAAAAAAGGTTCGTTGATGGTTACATTTTTCAGGGCGACAATCCTCTCGTCTTTGACCAACTCAATCACTCGGTCCACCAGTAAAAAAGGATACCGGTGGGGAAGTTTCTGCATGATCGATTTGATGTCAAATACTGTTTCCATGAGTGGTCCTCCGCGTTGCTTCAAGGCGCATCAATGCGTTTTTCCAGGTCGGCGAGTTGCTTCTCCAGAGCAGCTATTTTTTTCTTCATCTCCGGTAAAGCGGGAATGATGCGTTGAACCCTCAGCCACGTTCTGTGGGGCATCGATGGAGAGCCGGATGAAACGACTTCTCCGTCTGAGATGGGTTTGCCTACCCCGGTCATTGGACCCACGGTGACATGGTTGCCGAGGGTCAGGTGGCCGGAAATACCTGCCTGGCCGGCAATCATGGCGTGATGGCCGATCTTGGTACTGCCGGCAATGCCAACCTGGGCCACAATTACGCTGTCTTCACCAACAACCACATTGTGAGCGATATGGACCAGATTGTCTGTTTTAACCCCACGCTGAATCCACGTCCGGCCGAAGGTCGCCCGATCGATAGTGTTGCAAGCACCGATTTCAACATCATCATCAATCTGAACGATGCCAATCTGTGGGATTTTGTGGTAGCGTCCACTATCAGGAACAAAACCATAACCATCACTGCCGATTACCGTACCCGGATGAATCGTCACCCGGTTTCCGATCCGGCAGCCGTTCATAATGGTTACATGGGGATGAATCACCACCTTATTTCCGATGCTCACCCCGTCCCCGATGAAAACGCCATTTTGAATGATCGAATCAGATCCAATCGTCACGCGGTTGCCAACGGTTGCGAAGGCACCAATAAAAACCCCATCGCCTGTTTGGAGGTCACTGCCAGTGGCGGACCTTTTACTGATACCTGAAGGTAGTGGAACCGTCGGGTGGAATAACACCACCAGCTTGGCAAATTCCAGTTGGGGGTTGCTTACACCGATCAGGTTTTTCCCGGGTGCCTTGAACCCCGTGGGGACGAAAATGGCCCCGGCCCGCGTGTCGTCGATGCGCTTTAAATAATTGACGCTGCCTGCGAAGGTGATTTGATTAGAATCTGCTGTTTCAAAGGGCGCGACACCGCTAATTCTTTTCTCTTTTTGGCCAACGGCTTCACCATTGGCCGCCTCGGCAATATCTTGAAGAGAGTATTCAGTGGGCACTGTCGATACCTAGGCTTACTTTTTTTTGTTTTTGGCGTACTGGACATTGTATTGTTTAATGACTTCATCGGTAATATCGATGGTGGTTGGTGAATAGAGCACCCCACGTTTGTCCATAATCAACAGGTATCCCCCTGATTTGCCGATCTCATCGATGATCTCCAGCGTTTCAGATTGAAGTCCGCCCATCAATTTTTTCTGAACGCCCTGCAGCTCGACCTCATATTTTTTCTGCAGGGTTTTGATATCATTGACCTTGATTCTGAACTCACGTTCTTTCTCTTCGCGCATTTCCTTGCTCATCACAAGGGCTTCGCGCTCTATACGCTTCTTGATTTCCTCGATTTCAGCGCCCTTTTCCTGGAGTTCGGCCTCCATCTTTTTACCTTGCGTGGTGATTTCTGCTTTGATATCTTTTCCGGCGTCTGAATTTTCAAATAATCGCTGGAACTCGACCACGCCTATTTTTGCCACATCCGCACAAAAGCCTGTTTCCCCAACCAATAAAAATGCCGAAACCATCAGGATTATCCATTTGCTTGCCGCTCGCATAAATTCCCCTTTCCACGTCTTCCGTGTGAATTTTGCCTTAATGTATAACATTTTAGATCGGTTTTAAACAAATGTTTGCTGGGAATGGTTGCTCCAAACGATTTAAAATGATCGTCGTCTTTAGAATGCCCCGCCCATGGAAAATTCCCAATTGACACCGGAATCTTCTCCATTCTCTTCCTCGGGATCCAAAATATGGCCGCCTTCTATGCGAATCGGTCCGATGGGCGAATACCATCGAATGCCGTATCCGGCAGCCTGGCGCAGCGTACCCAAATCGATTGAATCGTCGGGTCCAAAAACGTTGCCGGTATCATAGAAAACGACACCGACAATGCCCAGGTCTTCAAATAACGGATAGGTGAGTTCAAAATTGAACTGGACAAACGATTCGCCGCCTTCCTCGGTTATTTGACCGGCACTGTTCACGGTTTTGATATTGATGTCCTGAAAACCGAAGCCTCGGACGGAATTCATGCCGCCCAAATAGAATTTTTCATAATCGGGCAAGATGTAACCGTCCAGTTCCCTCACATAACCGGATTTCCCGTGAAGAAAAGTGACCAACCCCTTGTAAACCGGGATGTGCCAGCCCAGTTCACCCACGACTTTGTTAAAACCGATATCACCGCCCAATCCCGCATACGTGTAGGAGAGGCTGTGATCCTGACCCTGCGTGGTATTGAAGGCACGGTCCCTTGAATCATAGCTTAACGCCGTGGTGACGGCGCTGGTGGTGTTTTCTCCTTCCAGGTCCTTGATGTTGTCCGAGGCATCATCTGTGATTTCGGAAATGTCCGTTACATCGTATCGATAGGAGAGGGAGGCACGGGTGTAGTCGTAAATGGGGTAACTGACGCCCAGTCCGCCACCCATGCTGGTCTTGTCGTAGGTGTCATAGTCACGTCCGGTGCGGTACACGCTGATTGAGCCGGACAATGGAATATCAAACATCCACGGCTCGGTAAAGCTCAGGTTGTACAAATCCGAAACACCGCCGATTTGACCGCTCAGCCTGAGAATCTGGCCGCGTCCGAAGAGGTTTCTCTGAGAGACGGAGCCGGTCACGAAAAAGTCGTCCACCGTGCTGTACCCCGCGCCGAAGGTGAAGGTGCCGGTGGGCTTTTCCATGACGTTGATTTTCACATTCATCTTGTCGTCAGCACTGCCTTTGGGTGTATCTACTTTAATGTCCTCAAAAAAATCCAGGCGGGTGAGATTGCGCACACTTCGCTTGAGCCGGCTGCCGCTGTAAAGCTCCTGTTCGTATATGCGAAGCTCCCGGCGAATGACTTTGTCCCGGGTGCGGGTGTTGCCGGAGATCTCGATGTTTTCAAAATAGACCTTATCCCGTTTTTGGGCGGAGTAGGTGATATCCACCAAGAGGTTCTCGGAATCTTCCTTGGTCAATGGGGAAATCTCAGCGTATGCAAAACCTGCATTCGCATAGAGATCGGTCAGCCAAAGGACATCCCTTCGGACGGTTTCTCGGTTGAAGAAGGGCTCTTTGTATATCTGAAGTCCGGGCATCAACCGCGCCCTGGGCAGGATCAGGTCTCCATCCACGTCAATGGTGCCCACTTTGAACCGCTCGCCCTCTTCGATTTTAAAGGTGATAAATATCCATTCGTCTTCGAAGTCGACCACCGGATCGGCGACTTTGGCACGAATAAACCCCTGCGTTTGATAATACGCCATGAGGCGGGCAGCATCTTGACCCAGGTCTTCTCGATTCAATTCTCCGGAAGAAGTGATCCAAGAGAAAAAACCCTTTTCCGATGTGCCGATGAGCTTTTTTAACTTTTTCTCCGGGAAGGTGCGGTTCCCCTGGAAGGTGATTTCTTTAATTCTGATCTTTTCGCCTTCCTCGAAAACAAATTCAATATCCGCCTGGTTGTTGTCTTGGTCGTGTGTCGTGTAGCTGATTTTTATATTGTGGTAGTTTTTCTCCTTATACATGGCCTGGAGCTGTTCGATGTTGGACTTGATCGTGAAAATGTTCAGAATGGAACCCGTGCTGATGCTTAAGTTCTCCCGAAGCTTGTTGTCCTTGAAAACATGGTTCCCGCTGAACGATATTTTTCGAATGGTCGGCTTCTCCGTGACGTGAAAAACGACCAATTTCCCGCCTTCGCTCTTTTCAGCTTCAACGCGGATATCCTCAAAATAGCCCATTTTATAAATATTTTTCAAGTCTTTGGAAAGTTCACCGACACGCAGTACGTCGCCTGTTTTTACCCGGATGACCCGTTCAATGGCATCTGCTTCGATCCGGGCATTCCCAGCGACCCGAACCCCGGTAATGAGTTCCCGGCGAAACAATTGTCGGGCCAGTTTTTCCGCCGCTTTTTTCGAGACAGCCCTCAGGTTTTCCATACCCGCGCCTGATTCATAGAATGACAACACCGGCTTGGTGCCCACCGTTTCCACCATGTTGATGTCAAGGCTGATGTCGTTGCCGATACGAGTCATGCTTCCCCAGATCACACTGTCTGCACCGGCGTTCAGGCCAAATTGTTTCAGGGTTTCTACATCGGAGGTGACGTCCAAAGCGGCGGCGGTTTGTGCTTGGTCCGTCTCAACAGGAACGGCCCCTTCTGTCTGCAGGTGCTCGTTAATGACTTTTGGGATGTCTTCGGCCAGGTAGGAAAGGCTCTGGCTGGCATGAATTTCAAAAGGCAACACCAACACATGAACGGTTTCAACGGCAGCAGCGGTGCGGGTGACGAGAAAAAGGAAAAAAAACAGCACTGGAAAATATCGACTCAACATCGAATCCCCCTGATTAATTGCGGTCTCAGCACCATTGTGGTCGGTTCAGACAATTATTTATTGAAATTCTAGCAGCGCTCCGTTGGCGATGGTTACCCGCCGGGATACCAAAGCCGCCAACTCCATGTTATGGGTGACCACGACCAGTGCCATTCCCATTTCCTGGTTCAACTCCATCAGCAG
The DNA here is from genome assembly GCA_018224455.1 of Desulfosarcina sp. Lineage (GTDB taxonomy): Bacteria > Desulfobacterota > Desulfobacteria > Desulfobacterales > Desulfosarcinaceae > Desulfosarcina. Next base: position 9,423 of record JAGTUY010000240.1, on the reverse strand, counting down.
GCTGTGGATATGGTCACTGTTTTTTCGATCCAGATTACCGGTCGGTTCATCTGCCAGAAGAATGGCCGGCCGCAGCACCAGTGCGCGGGCCAGGGCCACACGTTGCTGCTCCCCGCCGGATAATTCACTGGCCCGATGGGTCAACCGATCTTTCAGGCCCACCCGAACCAGGATCGCTTCGGCAGCCTGCGTTGCCGTTTTTTTCCCCACACCGCCGATCAAAACCGGCATCATGGCGTTCTCCAATGCCGAGAATTCGGGAAGGAGGTGGTGAAACTGAAATACGAAACCAATAGATCGGTTGCGAAAACGGGCCAGCCGGCTATCATCCAGCATCAGTACGTCTTTCCCCGAATATTCCAGAATGCCGGCATCCGGTCTGTCCAAGGTACCCAGAACGTGAAGGAGGGTGGATTTGCCGATGCCCGATGCCCCTACGATACCTATCGTTTCCCCGAGGCCAAGTTTAAATGCCAACCGGTTGAGAACCACGATACGGGCCCCGCTGTGGTTGTAGATTTTGCTGATTCCGGACGCCTGAATCAAGGGCGTTTCAGGGGGGTGTGGGTCGCTTATTTCCACCCGTTTAGTCCCTCCGTTGTTGTTATCCATGACGGATGGCCTCGACCGGATCGATGCTGGCTGCCTGACGGGCCGGATAAAGGGTTGCCGCAAAGCAGATGATCAGCGCACACACTGCAATCAACAGGACGTCCGATATCTTCATGTTAACAGGCAACGTATTGATATAGTATACGTCTGCCGGTAGCTGAATAAAGGAATAGCGCTTTAAAAGCATACACAACATCAACCCTGCGGATGTTCCCAGCACCGTGCCCACCAGGCCGATCATCAGGCCTTTGATGACAAAGATGCGGCCGATGGACTTGGCCGTTGCCCCCATGGCCTTTAGGATGGCGATATCCTTTCGTTTTTCCATGACCATCATGACCAGAGATCCGGCAATATTGAATGCGGCAACCAGAACGATCAGGGCAAGGATGATGAACATGACGGTTTTTTCCAGCCGAAGGGCTGAAAACAGGTTGCGGTTCATCTGCTTCCAGTCCTCTATGGCGTAGTCACTGTCCACCACCTTTTCAATCGCCTTGGCAGCCGCTTTGACCTGATCCATATCCTGCAGGCGAATTTCGATCCCACTGACCGACGCGGGCATTCGAAGAATCTTCTGGGCCTGCTTCAGATCGACGAAAGCAAGCGTCCCATCGAATTCATACATCCCGGATTCAAACAGGTCGGCCACCTCAAATTTTATCATGGCGGGGATATGCCCGGCCGGTGAAAGCATTCCCCGTGGCGAGATCATGTATACGGTGTCGCCGCGGATCACGCCTAAATTGGCTGCCAGTTCTTTGCCTAAAATGATGCCGGGCAGATGATCGTTTCCGCCTGACCCCCCTTTCGCGGGGTTGCGCGTCAACAAGCGGCTGGTATCCACGCTGGCGATGCCGGTCTTTCCCTGGGCTGCCTCGATGCCCTTCAAAATAGCGCCGGCAGCCCGGGTTGTCGTTCGAAGGACCACCTGTGTGGTTATAAAGGCCGAGGCCGTCTGGATTTCTCCAATGGGTTTCATCCTTGCCAGAATCTGCTTGTAATCGCTGAAGACCCCCTGTTTTTGGGTGAGTACCAGGTGTGGACGGATTCCCATAATCCGGGACTTGAGATCATTTTCAAACCCGGCCATGACAGCGATGACAACGATCAGGGCCATTACCCCCACGGTGACCCCGGCAATGGAAAGCACGGTGATCAGCGAGATAAAGGTCCGCTTCTGGCGGGTCCTGAGATAACGCCCAGATACAAATGTCACAAATGACATGGCATTACCGGTGACGGCTGGGTTTGAGTGTTCTCCGCGATGATGCTTACCAGATTCTATTGAAAATGAATCAATTGTCTGTTTTTGAACCCCCTGCCCGGGGCTTCATATGGGGGAACAGGATGACTTCTCGGATGGACGGGGCATTGGTCAACAGCATGACCAGGCGATCGATACCAATGCCCTGACCGGCAGTTGGCGGCATGCCATACTCCAAGGCCTCGATATAATCGTCATCCATGAAATGGGCTTCGTTGTCGCCGGCTTTTCGATCTTCCACCTGCTGCAGAAATCTCCCGCGCTGATCTTCCGGGTCGTTGAGTTCGGAAAATCCGTTGGCGATTTCCCGTCCGGCGATGAACAGTTCAAACCGCTCGGTCAATTCCGGATGGGCGTCGCTTCTTCTGGAAAGTGGTGAGACTTCCGCCGGGTAGCCGGTGATAAAGGTCGGCTGGATCAACCTGGGTTCAACGAGGGCATCGAACAGCTTGGTGATCACTTTTCCCAGACGACCGGTTTTCGTGACTGTAATACCCTTTGAATCGGCAAATTCAAGCAACCGGTCCTTATCGTTCAGCAAGGTCGGATCGACTCCGCCGATCTGTTCCAGTGCGTCAAACAGGGATATCCGTTTCCATGTGCCCCCCAATTCGATTGCGTTGCCCTGATAGGTAACGGCGGTGCCGCCGGTGATGGTTTGCGCAATTTGCGCGAACATCTGCTCGGTGAGGTCCATCAAATCTTCATGGGTGGCATAGGCCTGGTAAAACTCAACCATGGTGAACTCCGGGTTGTGCTGGGTGGAGACACCCTCGTTTCTGAAATTGCGGTTGATTTCAAAAACCCGCTCAAAACCGCCGACCACAAGTCGTTTGAGGTAGAGCTCCGGCGCGATGCGCAGATAAAGGTCCATGTTCAGTGCATTGTGGTGGGTCTTGAAGGGGGTCGCCTCGGCGCCTCCCGGGATGGGTTGCATCATGGGTGTTTCGACTTCCAGAAAATCACGGGACAGGAAAAAGGTCCGCATGGCCTGGATGATCTGGCTGCGTTTGATAAAAATTTCCTGAACATCCGGGTTCATGATCAAATCAATGTACCGCTGCCGGTAACGCTTTTCCGGATCTTTAAGCCCGTGAAACTTCTCAGGAAGCGCTCTGGTGGATTTGCAGACAAGATGAATCCGGGCGGCCAGAATGGTCCATTCGCCGGTCTTGGTGCGAAACAGCGTTCCCTTAATTTCAACGAAATCACCGACGTCAAGGCGTTTGAACAGATCATATGGCTGCTCCCCGACCCTGTCCTTTCTCACATAGGCCTGCATGAGGCCGGTTCGGTCCTTGAACCGGACGAAGGCAGATTTTCCGAAACGGTTGATGGCCATCATCCGTCCGGCCACGCTGAACTGGGAAGAATCCTCTTGTTGACCCTCCGGCAGGCCCCGAAGATGGCCCTGGATATCCCTGATGGTATGACTGACGGTCAAGCCGTTGGGGAACAGATTGATTCCGTCGGCCCGCAGGCCGTCCGCCTTTTCTTTTCGCTTGCCGAGCAAGTCCTTTGCGTTGTCCATGATAACCCCGCTAGATATTGGCCCCGAATTCCTAAAATGGCAAACCACTCCTGCTATCTTATTTGGTGGATGGTGTCAAGGAGAGGACCTTGCTGAAAGCAATTCGCGGCGAGAGGGGTAAACATGCGGGGAGAGCGGCGTGCCGATCATCTTTCATCAATGATCGGCCCGGCCGGCACCTGTGAATCGATGATTAAAACCCGGGAATCACAGTGCCGGAACCCATCTGGATCTCCATGGGCTGGCGACCTTCACTGGAATCAAATACTTCCCCATTGTCCAGTGTGCCGGTGTAATCAACGCTCACGAACAATCCGCTTTCTGCTTTTTTCATTGGGCACCCCTCTAAATTAAAATGAATTATTCCAGAGACAATTGGGATGATTCATATAAAGTCAAGGTATTTCCCAGGCGGTATGGAAGGGCGCAGCCTGATTTCCCATACCAGACGACGGTGCTCATGTCTTCTTGACACAACCCTGATTTGCTGTAATTTCAAGACTCATTACCATCAACCGCCCGGAGGACAAACATGCGAATCGAAAAAGACTCGATGGGGGAAATGCAGGTTCCCGAAAACGCCTGGTATGGCATCCATACGTCTCGTTCCATTAAAAATTTTAATGTTTCAGGTGAATCCTTACCCCTTGCGATCGTTTACGCTATCGTTCACTTGAAGGCTGCCTGTGCCGCGGCCAACCAACAACTCGGGCTTCTTGATCAAAAACGATCCCGGGCGATTCGCGAAGCCTGCGCAACGATTCTCGCCGGTGCGTACGATGACCAGTTCCCCATCGATGTCTTTCAGGCCGGGTCCGGGACTTCCACCCAGATGAATGTCAATGAAGTGATCGCCAACCTGGCGGTTGTGCAAATGGGTGGAAAACCGGGGGATAAGGAACTGATGCACCCTAACGATCATGTCAACAAAGGACAATCCACCAACAATATATTCCCTTCGGCCATCCGGTTGGCCGGTGTTCAGCTGGGCCACCGGTTGGGAGCGGCGCTGGACGGATTGATCGCGTCAATCGACGATAAGGCCGGACAGTTTGCCAAGGTAGCCAAAAGCGGCCGCACCCACCTTCAGGATGCAGTGCCGATTACCGTGGGCCAGGAGTTTGGCGGATATGCGCGCGCCTTGGAGAAAGCCAAGGCGCGTGTGGCCGCCGCCGGTGAAAACCTGCTCGAACTCGGCGCAGGCGGGAATGCGGTGGGAACCGGTATCAATACCAAACCGGCTTTTCGATCCCATATCGTGGCCTCGCTCAATGCGTCCACCGGCCTGTCATTCAAAGTGGCCCGCAACGGTATCGAAATCACCCAGTTTATGACGGATATGGGGCAGACGTCCGCGGTTCTTCGATTGCTTGCCCTGGATCTTCTCAAAATTGCCAACGACCTGCGGCTGTTGGCGTCAGGGCCCAATACAGGGTTTGGGGAAATAAGACTGCCGGCAGTGGAGCCTGGCTCTTCTATCATGCCGGGCAAGGTCAATCCCAGTATTTGCGAGGCCGCCAACATGGCCTGCATCCAGGTGGTCGGATATGATGCTGCCGTGGCCATGGCCTGCGGGCTTGGTCAATTGCAGCTCAACACCCATATGCCGCTGATCGGCAACAACCTGGTCAAGTCATTCAACATACTGATTCGCACCTGCACCATGCTGGATGAAAAATGTATTCAGGGCGTTGTGGCGGATGAGGAAAAGTGCCGAAAGCATTTCGAAGCCAGTGCGGGCTTGGCCACTATTTTGAACCCGGAATTGGGTTACGACAGGGTCGCGGCCTTGGTCAAGGAGGGACTGGCCAGCGGTAAAAACCTGAAAACCCTGGTGCTGGAGAAGCGCCTCATGGCTGAAGACCAATTGGAGCACCTGCTGACCGGCGCCTTTGGCCCTAACCTCTGATTCCGGCACTTTCAAACCTGGATAATGTCGTCTCCAGCGCGCCTGGGCGAACTGGTTGCCGCCGTGACCAACTCAGCATGTCTGTTTTTCTCACCGGCATAACCCGTCGAGATTTATGCGCTCAGGCGCTTGTCGAACAATCCGCGGTTTTCCGCCAGCATGGCGCCGGACATGAGATCCGCCATGGCGGTCCGATAGTGCTTCAGGTCGATGCCGGGGATCAGCCGGTGACCATGGATTTCCGACAGCACGGCCATGTTCTGCATGCGGATGTCCGGCAGATCCGGATGGAATACGGATATGACCTGAATGCCACGCCCGCGGCAAAGATCCTGGATATCGCTCTCGGCGACCTCCGCCGTCTGGTTCAATCGGACAGAGAGCGGTTGCCAGATGGTATCGTAGTAGATCAAGCAGCTGTTGTCTTTCAGGACGGTTCCTGCCGCCCGAAAAGCTTCGTGGCGCTCCAGCGAAACCACCAGGTCCGTCTGCCCGGCGGGGATGATTGGTGAGTAGACCTTATCGCCGATGCGTATCTGGGATACGACGATTCCCCCTCGCTGCGCCAGTCCATGGGTGTCGACACTTTTTACCGGGAAACCAGCGTGATCGGCCGCCCTCAGGATAATTTCACTGATCAGGCCGATACCCTGGCCGCCCACACCGGACAGATAAATATTGAAGGCCTTCATGGCTCACCTCCTTTACCCTTTTTACCGGCCGGGATGATGGCTTTGGTCGGGCAGGTTTGGATGCAGGAACCGTCGCCGATGCAAAGATCGGTGTTGATGGTAATATTGCCCTGGCTGTCCCGGGTGAAGGTGGGGCAGCCGAAGGTTTCGATACAGGTGTGGATGCGCTCGCACACTCCCTGGTCGATCGTCACATGCTTCGGCCGATAGGCGGCATTTTTTCTTTGCTCACGGGTGAACTTGAGCATGCAGGGGTGCCGTGCGATCACCACACTGAATTCGTCGATGGACGTCGCTTCGGTCACCAGTTCGGCCAGTTTGGCCTGCTGGTAGGTATCCACCTCGGCGATGTGCTTGACCCCCAGGCCTTCCAGTACCTGCCGGACGGGAATCTTGTCCGTCACCTCGTTGAAGTTTTTCCCGCTGGCCGCATGGTCCTGGTGGCCGGTCATGGCGGTCGTGCCGTTTTCCATGAGAATCAGGGTGATGGGGTGGCGGTTGAAAATGGCATTGATGATGCCGGGCAAAGCGGCATGAAAAAACGTCGAATCACCCATGAAGGCGACCACCTTGCGGCTGGTGTTGAACAGGCGCAGGCCGCTGGCCATGGCCGTCGATGCCCCCATGCACATGAGCAACTGGCCCATCTCGTATGGCGGCAGAAAGCCCAGGGTGTGACAGCCGATGTCCGCCACGGTGATATCGGTGGGGCTAAGGGCCTGCTTGATGGCGTGAAAGGCGCTGCGGTGACCGCATCCCGGACACATCTGGGGCGGCCTGTGGGGCGCCGGATCATCCGCTTTTAACGTCGGTGACGGTTGGACCATGTCCGGCCAGGTATCGGACAGCACCTGATGAACCTTATCCGGTGTATACTCACCGATCCAATCCTCCGGCTGCGTCTTGCCGACAATCGTCACCGGAAGTTTCCGATCAAAAGCCATGGCCTTGATCTGATTTTCAACCACGTCATCCAGTTCTTCGAGAATTTTGACCTCCTGGTGACTTGAGAGAAAACGGATGATGGTGTCCCTGGCCAGGGGATGGACATAGGCCAGTTTCAGGATGTCCGGCTGGGCTGCTGCGCCATCCAATGCGTCCATCAGCGACAGAAAGGGCAGTCCCATCGTGATGACGCCCCGAGCGGCGTTGCCGTTGTCGACGACACGATTCAACGCAGTTTCTTCGGCCCGCTGGCGAACCCGTTCCAGTCTGGCCATGGCTGTGCGTTTTTGCTCGATGGCCTGGGTGGTGAGGGGAATATAGGGACCGTTGGCTGGATCGAATTGGGGGGTGTCATCCTGCTGGATCGGATTCCAGGCGCCGAAGGCCACCCTTTCCTTGGCGTGGCAGACATGGGTGGTGAGGCGCAGGATCACCGGCATGCGATGCGTCTGGGACAGGCGAGCAGCCTCGAGGTAAAAATGATAGACATCAGTTGGATCTGCCGGTTCGAGAACCGGGGTGTAGCTCATATGGGCGTAGTGGCGGTTGTCCTGCTCATTTTGGGAGGAGTTGGCCCCCGGATCGTCTCCCAGTACCACGACCATGCCGCCGATGATATTCATCAGGCTGAGTTGGACAAAGACGTCCGCCGCCACATTGAGGCCCACGCTTTTGAAAAAAACCGTAGAGAGGTGACCGTTGACTGCCGCCCCATATGCCAGCTCTGCAGCCACTTTCTCGTTGGTGGAGAATTCGAAGTAAAAGGGGCGGTCGTTCTTTGGGATGGACTGAATCGCCAGGGCGATTTCCGGTGTCGGGGATCCGGGATAGGAGCTGACGACGCGGGTACCGGCTTCCACCATGGCACGGACGATGGCCGTGTTGCCCATGACAATCTCTGAGAAGGCGTCGCGTCTGAGCAGCATGTCTCCCATTTTTTTCATGGTGTGTCTCCTTATATTCGACAGGCCGGCGGCGGAGCGGCATGGTCATGCACCGGGCGCCGCCGCCGCGGGGCAGTTCCGATCCGTCCAGGGTAATGGCGCATCGCCCCTGTTCGGATAGGTGCCTTCGTCCGGTGGTTACCAACCCCTTTGCGATGGCTTGGGAACCATGTTTCCTATTGAACTTCAGTTTGGCTGTGTATCAGATCGGGCAAGAAAAAGAAATGCTTGCACGATCGTTACGATCAGCCTTAATAGAACCCGGAAAACCGAAACCCATTGGGATGTTTAGGGGTGTGTCAAATGAACGAGCAGCAGTCGGCCGCCTACCGGCATCAGCTGGTTTCAGCAAACCTGGCCGAGTTTGGCGATACCACCGACCGGTTGAACTGGGTTTCCCCGGCCGGGGCAATGGCGGCGCAAACTGAACGCAACCAACGACTCCAAGCCATCGGTCAACGCCTGCATCTCGCCTTTAAAGGGACCAAACCCCATATCGGGCCCCTGTCTCCCGGCTGCCGCATCTGCGGGGAAGGAGATTGGTCCTGCCTGTTCGTCAACGGCAAATGCAACTGCCGTTGCTTTTACTGCCCGAGTTCCCAGGATGAGATCGGCATTCCCACCACCAACCGGGTTCCCTTTACCAGGCCGGCTGATTATGCCGCTTATGTGAGCCACTTCGGTTTCAACGGCATAAGCCTCAGCGGCGGCGAACCCCTGCTAACACCGGCGCTCACCTTGCGCTTTCTTCAGGCAGTGGACCGATCCAAAAAACGCCCGCTTCACCTGTGGATGTATACCAATGGTACCCTGCTGACGACGGATCTCGTGACGAAGCTCAAGGATGCGGGTTTGGACGAGATCCGGTTTGATCTCAGTGCCGTGGGGTACGATTTGAAAAAAATCCGGCTGGCGGTCGGACAGATCCCGTTTGTCACCGTCGAGATTCCTGCTATTCCCGAAGATTTTCAGCGGTTGACGGAATTGCTGCCCCAAATGAAAGCGATCGGCGTCGACCATTTGAATCTTCACCAGCTTCGCTTGAACCCTTTCAACCGGGACCGATTGGATCAACGGAAATACACCTATTTACACGGAGAAAAAGTGACCGTCCTGGAGTCTGAACTAACGGCATTGGCCCTGATGCAACATGTCGTCGACCGGAACATTGGCCTTCCGGTCAATTACTGCGCATCTGTCTTCCAACACCGCTTCCAGCGTGCCGCTGCGCGACGCAAAAGTGCCCGATTGATGCTAAAACCACATGAGAGCGTCACGGAAAGCGGGTTCATTCGATCACTTGCTGTGGTCGGTGATCCGGAAAGACTCTCCCGGCAGGCTGACCGGTTGATAAATGCTGGCCTCAACCAGCGATTATGGACCATCGGCGGTCGCAACGACCATTTGCATTTTCATCCGCAATTGTGGGACCAAGCGGTATCCGCTGAGCTGAATACAATTGTCAGCTATTCAGAAGCGTTGCTTTGCCCCCATATTTCCTACCACCGCACCTTCAAGGAGGT